>NZ_JANMZH010000780.1:0-1307 GCF_031383065.1 Microcoleus sp. OTE_8_concoct_300
CTGAACCATTCAAGTCACTGTTAACCAGATGTTCCTCTTTTGTCCGATACAATCCTCGCTTAATTCGTTTACCAGAGAACTGGTAATTCTTAGGATTGTCGGCATTGTAAACAGGTACTTCATCGCTATCGATAGCACTTGCCTTGCTGGTATACGACTCTTCCTGTTCGGTGTAAACCAATCCGTATCGCCCACACAGTGCTCTCAACTTAGAACGCAAAGAATAAAACGGGATTTGTACAAAGTTCTGGTTGTTGCACTTTCCGATGTTGATTTCCTGTTTGATTCCAGGATTATAACCAACAATCAGTTGTGCAATCTGGTTATCAATGCAGTGGTTGACTATAAACCGTGCTGCCTTGTTCAGGTAATCTCTCACCTGATTATTTCGCCTTACCACCAGCTTTACTTGCTGGTTGGTAATACCTTTAATTCCCTGCTTATCCTTGATGGATTGCCGACAAGCATTGCGTTTGTTGTACCACTGGTTAATCGATTTAATTGGTTTGCCATCCACAAGGAAGGATGCCCCATTGGTATCAACACAAGCAGCAAGGTTGTCTACTCCCAAATCAATGCTAATCGCACTACTGGGATTGACTTCTACGGGTTCTGGTTCTACTTCGTTGATAAATTCAACCTCGAAGTATCGACAGTTGTATTTGGGGTGAATGCGAATCTCTTTGAGGGATTCGTAGTTAATTCTGTCGGGAAAGTTGATCCAGACTTCCCCAAACTGTTTCTTGAATTGATTGGACATGGGTATCCGAAACTTGCAGTCTTTGATGACCAGTCTCGGTACTTTTGTCTTGTCCTTACGGGTAGACAACCCGCAAGGGATTATCAGCAAGAAGTAGCCGTCTTTTGGCAAGTAGTGAGGAAGCTTAACTCGCTGTTGGTAGCTTCCCTCCCTAACTGCACTAATCAATCCGTAGAAACTTTTGAATGTTCGGTCTACTACTTTCAGCGTCTGTTGAGCAATATCAGTGTTCAGCAACTGGTAGTTCTCGTTAACCTTACACTGGTGGTAGTTCGATTCGTAGCGCAGGTGCTTACGTTCCTGAAAGAAGTATTGTCGAACTGTGTAAAGCCCTACGTTGTAGAGGTTCTTACTCAGTCGGCACAATTCCAAAAGAGCCAAAAACTCGGACTTATTCAGTTCTCGCACTTGGTTCTTTTGGGTCAGGTACATAACAATCTTTTCGCTACTGTTATAAATATACAGCGAAATGGCAGGATAAATCCTGCCTATCAGTTTTCCTCCCAGGTCTAAAGATGCAGGGTTTCCAACGAGGATTTTCTATGAA
>NZ_JANMZH010000821.1:0-8765 GCF_031383065.1 Microcoleus sp. OTE_8_concoct_300
TTTTTCATGTTTTTTGGCTTCAATCATTGGTAAAAGCTATGTTTCGCCAGAACACAATTGACAAAACTTATATTGCCGAGGAGAACTCGAATTCACTCATCTTTCTAAATGCTGTTTTCTCACTTTTTCAGCAAGCCCTAAATATATATATATATGGGGTAAAACTTTTCATTAGCCCCATTCCATTGTAGCAAAGTCATCTGGGAAAACAACTTAAACTAACAGAATACTTCACCCTAAAAATTCTGGTATCATCTCGTTCCTAGGCTCTGCCTACAGTACACTGAGACTAGAAACAGCGAGGCAGAGCCTGTATATATGCGTTACCAGGCTCTGCCTTAAAAAGATTAACCCCCTCCGCTCTCGCATTGGTTCAATCGCCATGACAAATTACACTATTGAATGACGAATGACTGCGGACTAATGACTATTCTTTCCGCTCGACAGCTACAGTCAAATGAGCCGCAACTGCCCCAACTGTAGCCAGTACAGCAGCAATTGGAAAGACTACCGATCCTGCAACGCCGCCTACCAATGCCGCCATCAGCGGAATGTCTGCCAAAGTCCGCCCTTGCGAGTTTTTGATGACGAGGTGGCGGAGTTTTCCTTGCTCAATTAGTTCTTTGACTTTAGCAATTAAGCTGTCGCCGCTAATCTTAAATTCTTCCACTCTGACTTTTTCCTCTGTTGCAAATTCTGAGGTGAATAAAGGAGTTTCAACTGTTGGGTTTGCTGAAGCTCCGGCGGCTGGTGTTTTGTCTTGCATAATGGTTACTTGTTGTTCTAGTTGTGAGTTCATTTTTTGTAAGGGCGGGTCAAAACCAGCCGTTTAATTTCTATACTCTTATCTTCGGCGATCGCACTTGAGAACGACAGGCAAGGAAACCCTACAATCTCCATTCGTACTTTCCACCCCCGCCTTTTTACTCAAAACATTATCTCTCTCTGGTTAGATAAGGGCGGGTTTATCTATTCCTAATGGTAGAGAAAATATCTCTGGGAAAACCCGCCCCTACTGATTATTTATGTCGAATTAGCTCGTAAATTTCCACATAGTCTTTAGCTGGATATTTCCACGAATTATCGCAATTCATGCCTTGAATCATCAGTTTTTCAAATTCATCATGGTAGTCATACCACAATCCGATCGCGCGATCGAGCGCTGACTCTAAAGCGCCGTAGTCGCTTTGGTAAAACACGTAACCGTTGCGTTCTTCCCGGAGGTGGCGAGTGTCGTAATCTCGATCGAACACAGTATTCACCAAACCGCCAACTCCCCGCACCACAGGAACAGTCCCGTACCTCAACCCGATCATCTGAGTCAGCCCGCAGGGTTCGTAATTGCTGGGAACCACAATCATATCCCCACCCGCGTAAATTAAGTGCGACAGTTCCTCATTAAAACCTAGTTCTAAATGGCAGTCTGGATTATCATTTAAAAACTGTTTCTCGTGCTGGAAATGCGTATTAATTCCCGCTTCGGTGGCGGAGCCCAAAAGCACAAATTGCGCTCCCTTACTCAGAGAGTAATAAATTGCGTGGTGGACGAGATGAACGCCTTTTTGATCGTCCAAACGACCGATAAAGGTAATAATAGGCTTGTCAGCATCGCCCAGGAACAGCCGATCGCGCAAAGCTTTTTTAGTTTTGGCTTTTCCTGCCAAATCATCCTTAGTGTAATGATCCGGAATATAGCCATCGCTCTCGGGATTCCATACATCGTAATCAATGCCGTTGAGCACCCCGCGAAACTTCTCTTGATACAAATGCAAAGTGTGGCCCAAACCGTAGCCGAACTCGCCGACGTGAGCTTCCCAAGCGTGGTGCGGCGAAACCGTGGTGACAAAGTTCGAGTAAACAATGCCGCCTTTCATAAAGTTGAGGGCAAAAGGGTTAAAATTATCTCGCAGGCGATCGTACTCAAAATAATAATCCTCTCGATTCAAACCCGTTGCTTGCAAAATATCAATTCCTCCCATGCCTTGATGTTTGAAATTGTGAATGGTATAGCAGACTCGCTGATTTTCCATCCAATTGTATTTGTAAATTTCAAACAGCATGACTGGAACCAAACCAGTTTGCCAATCGTGACAGTGAATCACCTCGGGACGCTTGTTGCTTCTGAGCAAAAATTCCAAAGCGGCTTTGCTGAAAAATGCAAACCGCATATTGTCGTCATTGCAGCCGTAATAACAGCCGCGATTAAAAAAGTTATCAAGAGAGCGAGGTTCGATGAAAAAGCACAACTGCCCGTGCACCCAGCCGCACAAGACATCACAGAGGATTTCGCCGCCATACCAGGGCACAGCCAGATCCCGGTAGGCCTCGTGAAGCCCCCAAATGTGGTCATACCTCATGCAGTCGTACTTGGGTAGAATAATCTCGACGCAGTGGCCGGAATTCTGTAACTCCCGACTCAAGCCGTAAACTACGTCACCCAAACCCCCTGCTTTGATGACTGGGGCGCACTCCGAGGCAATTTGTACAATGTACATTTTTTTTTCTCGCTCCTGGATGAATCAAAAAGATATTTTCTTAACATGACAAAGTATATGATTTCTCGCCAAATAAGCAAGTAGGCCATTGGGAATACAGGGAGATACGCGCAGCTAGCGGATGTTGGGGCAGATTCGGGCGATCGCACTGTTGCTTAAAATACAGTAGGGACACCGCACTGCCTTTCATCGTCTCAACAATCGCCTAAAAACTTTTGTATCTCTCGTTTATACCCGAGTTTCGATCCCCCTCGCATCCCCGCAACGATTTGGGGAGTATGGGGTGACTTTGATCGCTTCCGGTTCCCCCCTTAATACGGGGGGCGCCGGGGGGATCTATAGGCTCATGAGAGCGAGCAAAGACTGTTTTTTGAAGTTAAGTTGGCAACTATAGGCACTGCCGTTTCCCTGCTGCTTTTGAAGTCACTGGCCATTTGTATCGTGTTCCGAATATCGATCGAATCTTTTGTCGCTATGAAACAACTCAACCCAAACCCATAGCATCATTTTCACATACTAATAATTTACCTTTCCCCTGATAAAACCAAACATAACCCTCTCCGCCGCCTTTGCCAAAATGACCTAATTTTCGATAATCTTCTTCAATCCCCTTGGTAAATCCTTTGACTAAATCGCAATCAGCTATCAAAGTTTCACCTTGTTGGAGTTCGACAATCTTAGCCGGTGAACTTGTAGCTGCTACAACAGTAGCTTTTTGCTCGCGCAAAGCTGTAACAGCAATTCTCCACCTACCGTCAGTAGAACCCGCCACTTGTCGGAATTTCAGTTTTTTAGCACCGATAACTACATTGTCCGAACAAAACTGAAATATACCGTCATCAAACTCCCACTGCTGGGCATCCAAAAGCTCGATCGGCGTATAATGCAGGAAATGCCCTTTTTGTCTCGGTTCGAGTTTCACCGTACCAGTCCCTTGATATACGGGAGCGTTGTAGTCCATTTCCGTTGTCAAAGATACCCACATATCTTTCAAACGGTTATCCGTTTTATAAACACCATAAGTCAATTTCCCCATACACCAATGCAGCGCGCCTTTTTGAATTATCACTCCAGAATTGTTCAAGTTAATTTCTACTTGCTGAACAAACGGAATATTCTTAGTGGGATGGTAAAACTTATTGGTTTCAGGATTGATGTTATTTTGGACATACCACAAATCCGTTGGTTCCAAAACCTTGATTTCGTATTTCATAATTTACCTCGCCTATTTATGTGAAATGTGTTAAACATTTTACCCAGGATTGGCGGCTTCCGCTTTCCCGGACTTATGTCAATTCCGGTTGTATCGGAATGATTAAACCACAGAGGGCACAGAGGACACAGAGAAAGAGAAGAGAGAGATGCATAATTCCGATGTTAACGGATTTGATATGTGAAATTTATCTTTTGCCGACATCATCTGCTACTGTTAAATTATCTAGCTATCTTAGCAATAGCAGACACGGTTCCTCCACAATTGTTGAGAAAAATTTATGCCTGCGATCGCACAATCTCCCAATTTACCGATTTTACAAGAAATCAACTCAGGATTGCCCAATATTTGCGGATCCGAAGCAGAAATTAATGCCGCAGCCAATAGCAACGAACCAGTCTTTCTACCTACCACAAATCTGCGCCTCGAAAACATTCAAGCCGGATTTGCCTGCGCCCTCCATATGCACCAACCCACAATTCCTGCCGGTGCAAACGGCGAACTAATCAGCAATCTCCAGCAGATGTTTGAACATCCCAACCAAGGAGACAATCACAACGCCGGAGTCTTTGCTTGGTGCTATTCCCGCATGGGAGAATTCATCCCCCAACTGATTGCCGAAGGCTGCAACCCGCGAATTATGCTCGACTATTCGGGCAATTTATTGTGGGGATTGCGCCAAATGGGACGCGACGATATCTTCGACAATCTCAAGCGGATTACCTGCGATCCTCAATATCAACCTCACGTAGAATGGCTGGGGACAATGTGGAGTCACGCCGTCATTCCCTCAACTCCCATTCCCGACATCAAACTCCAAATTCAAGCATGGCAACATCATTTTGCAGCCATTTTTGGCATAGATGCCCTCAAGCGCGTTAAAGGTTTTTCGCCCCCAGAAATGCACTTTCCCAATCACCCAGATACACTTTACGAATACATCAAAGCTTTGAAAGAATGCGGCTATCGCTGGCTGATGGTGCAAGAACATTCTGTAGAAAATCCCGACGGTTCGGGATTGTCGCAAGACCAAAAATATATTCCCAACCGTTTAGTTGCCCGCAATTCTCGCGGCGAAACAATCAGCATCACGGCTTTGATTAAAACCCAAGGTTCAGATACGAAATTGGTCGGTCAAATGCAGCCTTATTACGAAGCCAAAGGACGCAACAAACAGCAAATTGGCAATGTCACAGTTCCTTCTTTAGTTACTCAAATTGCCGACGGCGAAAATGGCGGCGTCATGATGAATGAATTTCCCAGCGCCTTTGTCAAAGCTTGGCACGAAAACCGCGAACAAGGCGGCGGAAAATCCGGTGTTGTCGGTTTAAACGGCACTGAATATTTGGAGATAATTGAAGCGGCGGGCGTTAATCCTGATGATTATCCGATTTGTCAGGGGATTAACCAGCACAAAATCTGGCACCTAGTCGATCCTGATAGTGCGACGCCGGAAAAAGTGGAAAGTGCGATCGCCCAACTCAAGCAAACAGACCACAATTTTCACATGGATGGTGCTTCTTGGACTAACGATTTAAGTTGGGTCAAAGGCTATGAAAATGTCTTGGAACCGATGAATCTACTCAGCGCTGCATTTCACAAAAAATACGACGCGCTGTTGCAGCAAGATGCGACCGTTACCAAGCAGTTTGAATACCAGCAAGCTTTGCTTTACAACTTGCTGCTACAAACAAGCTGTTTCCGCTATTGGGGACAGGGAACTTGGACTGATTACGCGCGCGAACTTTACAACCGCGGCGCTGCTTTAATGAAGTAGGAAAAGTTGGTAATTGCGATCGGGCAAATAGTTTGGATCAATTATTAGCGTTCGTATTTATGCAGGAACACTATATATAGTGTGCCTGCATAAGTCCTGTATAGAGTGGGGCTAGCAAGATGCACACCCCACTAGATAACGCGAGTTTCGTTAAACCTTGGTCAGGAGTTCGTAAATAGCTGTTTTTGTTTTCGTCGATTTGACGACTCCAGCATCCTGAATATATTGCAAGAGGCCTAGGGCTTCTTCAAGTTTGTTGGTAGCATCCATAACGACGGGATGGCGAGACACCTTGAGGTCTTTGATCAAGGTAGAGATAGGCTTGTCTATGCAAAGAGACAGTTGTTGGTAGTTGGATTGCTGTTTCGTCATATCTTTTAGATTTTTGAATCAGTACATCTATAGCTTTGCACTCCCATAGCTGGTCGGTTCCAAACAAAGGTTAGGAAGTTTGTTAGGATGATCTGTTAGGGACTCGATCGTGTGGTAATGATGGTACGCACTCCAGATTCATCCGAAGACTTATTTGCCGAAGCCGCAACTAATTGGGATCTGCAAAAGTTATACAAAGACTTAGCCGTTGCCAAGCGAGAGTTTGCGCCTCACAAGAAACGGGAGGGACTCACACCGACAGAAAAGAAACATCTGCGTGGATTACTTTGTCGTTATAGTCCTGCTGAAATGGCTAAAAAGCTATATAAAAATTCTCGAGGAGTGGAAGCTGACCTGTGTAAGACAATATATCGGTATGTTGAACAACTGACCAAAAAACCACTCAATACCCTAAAAAATTGGCGGGATATTCCTGAATGGTTGGAACAAAATGGATACAAAATACAGGTATTTGATGCCGTTGATGGTAAGAAGGCGATCGCATCCTCTGCTTCAGATGCTTTAGCTGATATTGAACTTGTCTCTGAGTTAATTGAACTTGTCTTTGACTTATTGTTTAAAAAAAACCGGAAAAAATCCTCTTTTTTTCATCAATTTTTTCAAGAGTATTTGAGTGCCGAGGAATTGGCAATCTCTCAACAGGGTTGTCAGCAACTCGTCCTTCATATAACTGAACCACGGTGGCGACAAGTATTTTTGCAGGCTTCTAAGAAATTGCCCGCAGCAGATAGTTTATTTCAACTAATGAACCAACAAGTTGATATGCTCATGATTACTGATAAAAAACTCCAGGAATTTCTTAGGTGGGTAAGTAAGAAATCGAATTCAGTTAATGTTTCTTACAAACCAGCAGCCGTTCGTCTTTTTTACCTTACCCGCGCTCGCGCTATTGCTATCGCCAGTGACCCAGACTGTGCTGGCAGCGCTATTGGTAGCCTTATTGAGGTTACTACCACTAACACTATTGCCACTGGCTTAGATATTGATATCAACACCACAACTGACATAGATCTTGCTATCGACTATATAAGTGCTCTTGCTATTAGTAGAACAATTGCTACCTCTACAGCAATTAATATTTATATTCCTGATGTTATCTTCAATGCTATCACTATAACTCTCGACGATATCCTTAAAGAAAATACTAATTCTGAGTTTAAGGAAAAAATTGAAAAATTGAAAAATAATTTGCCTATTTCAAAGAGAGATACATTTAAGCAATGGTGGCTAAATAATGGTTTAGAGTGGACTAAAAAATTAAGAAATGTGATAATTAATTATCGTGATATAGGTCAGGATTGGCAGTTCACAGAAGCGCAAAAAAAATTGCTTGTTCAGTATTATCAGGCTAATAAATTTTTGATGGAATGCCTGAACAGTGGTTGTAACGTCTCACCTGAAGTCCGATCGCACATCGAAGACAACCTATTTTTACCCCTTGATTCCTCGCTCAGCTAGAAAAAACAGGGGAAAAGATGCTCAAGCTGAACAGGATTGTCACTCCGTCAGAGTTGAGTCTCAATTTCCCCATGCCCGATGCCCAATTCCCCATTCCCAAAATCTTACATTTCCTGCATCAGCCGCAAATAATTCTGCCGCATCTGCGTCATATTTTCCATCATTCTATTAGCCATATCTTTCTCAACATCGCTCATTTGCTGCCAAAATAAAGCCGATCGCCTCGCCATAATTGCTTCTTCCCACAACATCTCCAAAAGTTGCGCCGCCATTGGGTTTTCAGCATCGATAATCCCACACAATTGCTCGAAGGCCCGGTTGGCTTCGGTGTGAGTGCTAACCTCGTGAACCAGGGTTAGGCATTTCTTGAGTTGTACGATCGGGTTTTCAGAAGAGTAAGCCATAATTTCACTAAGATAACCGACAAAATTTACACTGATACCTTTGACATTACTAGAGTTGTGACACAGCCTTAGAGTTCCCTACATACCAGCGCCAAGACAAATCAATTCCTTGAGAAATCCCGATCCGCGTAGTTTGCACAAAATTTATTGTACCCTCCTCCACAGCTTGCTGAAAGTGCTCGCTCCGGTGTTCCAACCGCAGCGGTTGGCCCCAACCCAAGGGAAAACCGCTTAAAGTTCGATCGATCTCCAGCACCTTACACAGTTTCCCAGGCCCGGCGGCCAGGCGCGATCGCTTCTTCTCGGGAATTCCAGCGAATTCTTTGGGAACCGGATCTAACTGCAAAGCTCGAATCAGCACAGCACTAGCAACTCCCTCTGCATCCGTCACCACGTTAAAACAGTGATACATCCCGTAGATTAAGTAAACATAGCTCATACCCGCAGGCCCGAACATCACCTCATTGCGAAGAGTTCGCTGCCGGTAAGCGTGACAAGCGGGGTCTCCAGGGCCGTAAGCTTCGGTTTCGACAATAATTCCCCGAATCGTCTCGCCGTCAGGAAACTGCCGCACCAGAGTACAGCCCAGCAAATCCGGCGCTACGCTGGTAGATGGCCGCGCCAGCCAAAAAGATTCTACAATTTGAGTATTTCCACTCACTCAACAACAGCAGGTAAATTATGGACGTTAAGTTAGTTTTAGCAGTCTTGACAGCAGTTTTCACCGTTTGCTGTCTGTTCTTCGGTACAAAAAACGGATTCTACGATACTGACAAGTATCACGGCAACGGTTCTGCTCACTAATTTTAGGCTGCAGTTAGTTGCTCAAAAAACCGCTGTCTGTCTCTCAGGCGGCGGTTTTGTTTCGATTTAACCTAAATGTCGCGGAATTCCCCATCCGTCTACAGGGTGGGGATGGATAGCGACCAAAAAAACAAACCGCGAAGCAACATTATTTTTTTAGTCTGTGCTATAATATTATAACTATTGTGTAAATCCGATAATGTACAAAGCTTACAAGTTTA
>NZ_JANMZH010000837.1:0-8122 GCF_031383065.1 Microcoleus sp. OTE_8_concoct_300
AAACCCGCCCCCGCCTGAATTAGTCATTAGTCATTAGTCATTAGTCATTAGTCATTAGTCATTAGTCATTAGTCATTAGTCATTAGTCATTAGTCATTAGTCATTAGTCATTAGTCATTTTTTGAAGGAACAAACAATTAAAGAATTATTAATTTTTATTGAATTGGGGCTTCTAGTCGGGCTGTCTAATGCCTTCATCATTCCGATCGCACCCGGTCGCTCGAACGCTATAAAATTTGTTTGTAGTGAGGGCTTCAGTCATTATAAAAAAGAGAACTTTAGTCCTCACTACCAACCTGATAATGCTTAAGTTACCGGACATCATATCATTAGTCATTGGGAAATTAAAAAACTAATGAGTCGCATTTTACTCTTGGTCGATCGCCACCAACAACCTAATTTGCCGATCGCACACCTCAACACCGAGCATGAGGTGATCGTAGTCGATGGCGCTTTAGATACCAGCTCGGAATTTCCCATTCGCCAAATCGCTTTTGACTTGTGCATTCTCGACGAGAACTCTTTCGATCGCCTCGGGCTACTGCTAGAAGCATTAAAAGCTGCTGCCGAGCCGATATTTTTACCGTTTTTGCTTCTGAGTAAATCCCCAACGCCTGCTCTTTCTGAGCAGCCATTTTCGCTGCAGGCAAAACAACTCAAAGGCAGAATAGACGATTTGATAGTAAGTCCCGCCGAACCAGTCCAACTGCACTTGCGGGTGGAGAATTTGTTGGCCCGCAGGCGGCTGTCGCTAGAACTCCACAGACTTCAAAAAGTAATTAAAGAACAGACTTTTAGAGAAAGTTTGTTAATCGACTCGCTGCAAACGGCAAAGGAAAACCTGCAGCGGGAAATCGCCAAGCGGGCGGAGGTAGAAGCTGCACGGCGAGAAAACTCCTATCTCGACTTGCTGATGAATGCCATGCCAGATATTGTCTGCTTCAAAGATGGCGAGGGCAGGTGGCAGGAGGCAAATCAAGCAATATTGGAAGTGTTCGAGCTAGAAAAAATAGACTACCGCGGCCTTAAAGATTTTCAGCTAGGAGAACTCAGCAGTTTTTACCGCGAGGCCCTACAGGCGTGCGAGGTCAGCGATCGAGAAGCGTGGGCAAAAGGTAAGCTTTCTAGGGGGGAAGAAATGATTCCCCGATCGGACGGTACTGTGAAAATCTACGACGTGATTAAAGTACCCGTATTTCACCCCGACGGCAGACGCAAAAGTATCGTGATTTTGGGCCGCGACATCACGGAATACAAGCAAACTAGAGACGAACTCGTGCGCTTGGCGTCGATTGTCGAGTCTTCCGACGACGGCATCGTCGGCAAAACCCTCACCGGGACAATTCAGAGCTGGAATGCAGGAGCAGAGAAGATTTACGGCTACTGTGCGGCGGAAATCAAGGGGAAGTCGATCGAGATTTTAGCAATACCCGAACGCCCCAAGGAAATGCCCCAAATTCTGGAAAATATTAGGGCTGGAGCCAGCATCGACCATTACGAAACCGTGCACTTGCGGAAAGACGGCCAACAGATAGATGTGTCCCTGACTATTTCTCCGATTAAAGACGCCACAGGAGCGTTAACGGGCGTTTCCACAATCGCTCGCGACATCAGCGACAGCAAGCGAGTCGAAAAAGCCTTTGAACAACTCCGCCACCAAACAGAAATGATTTTGTTCTCCGCAGGAGAAGGAATTTGCGGGTTGAACAAACAGGGAAAAGTAACTTTTGTCAATCCTGCGGCGGTGAGAATGGCTGGGTGCGAATCGAAGGAATTGATCGATCGACCAGTTTATGAAAGCTTACACCGTTCACAGGGAGAATGCTCAAAGGCGATCAAGCAACTGTCACCTGCAACACACATCAATTCAGGCTCTGAACTTGTCCCACACTGCGCCGCACCGCAGGCGGGCAAACTGCTGCCGTCTCGGGTAAGTTCTCAAATTTTAGCCACCTTGGAAGACGGAGAGGCGCGACGCGTCACCGATGAGGTTTTTTGGCGACGAGACGGCAGCAGTTTTCCGGTTGAGTACGTTGTCGCTCCGATGCGAGAAGAAGGCGAAATTATTGGAGCTGTGGTGACTTTTAAGGATATCACCGAGCGGCTTGCCGTCGAGCGCATGAAAGATGAATTCATCTCTGTTGTCAGCCACGAACTGCGGACGCCCATGACCTCGATTCACGGCGCCCTCGGCCTCCTCAACAGCGGCTTGCTTGACGCTTACCCCGTGAAAGCCAAGCGGATGCTGGAGATTGCTGTCACTAATACTGACCGCTTGGTGCGGTTGGTCAACGACATCCTGGATTTAGAGCGGATGGAGTCGAGTTACAGCACTGCCATCAAACAAACTTGCAATGTGGCTGAGCTGATGTTGCAGGCGGCTGACGAGATGCAGGGAATGGCTCAGCAGGCGGGAGTTACTCTGTCGGTGAGACCTGTGGGGGCGCAATTGCAAGCTGTTCCCGATCGGCTTATTCAAGCCTTGACAAATTTGCTCAGCAATGCTATCAAATTTTCTCCCTCCGGGGCTACGGTTTGGCTGAGCGGGGAGTTGACCCACAATCGGGATTTGACAGAAAAAGCTGGGCTGAAGTCGGTGTCGTCTCCGTCTTTGTTGTCTCCTGAGCCTGCCGCCGCCCATCCGCACTTGCCAGGGACGAGCTCGTCGTACATCGTGATTGCTGTGAAAGACAAAGGGCGGGGTATTCCGGCAGACAAGCTGGAGATGGTCTTTGAACGCTTTCAACAGGTTGATGCTTCTGATTCTCGCCAGAAGGGAGGTACTGGTTTGGGGCTGGCTATTTGTCGCAGTATCGTGCAGCAGCACGGGGGCCGGATGTGGGTGGAGAGCGTTTTGGGGGAGGGCAGCACTTTTTTCTTAAGTCTGCCACTTCTAAGGGAGGGGGTTGTAACTGTTTGAGTAAATCGAGGTTTTGCTGGACTTTATAGGACATTGCGCTATACTGGGTAAACCACTACAGAAAATAACCATGTCCGACAAATATGTTACACCAGCAGAGGCAGCGAGAACTTTGGGGGTCAACGAACGAACCCTCAGACGTTGGGAAGAGGACGGTAAAATCCCAGCGTTCCGAACACCAGGGGGCAAAAGACGCTACGACATCTCAGCATTTACAACTAAGTCTTTTCGACCCACTATTATCTACGCCCGCGTCTCCAGTCCCAAACAAAGAGCGGATTTACAACGTCAATGTGAGTATTTGCAATCTAAATACCCTACAGCAGAAGTTGTCTCAGAAGTTGGCTCAGGACTCAACTACAAGCGCAAAAAGTTTCTCGCCCTATTGGAACGAGTTATGTCAGGAGATGTCGAACGCATTGTTATCGCATACAAAGACAGACTCGCCAGATTTGGCTTTGATTTCTTCGCTTGGCTGTGTTCCCAACACTCTTGCGAAATCGTGGTTCTCAACCAAGTTGAACTATCTCCCGAACGGGAAATGGTTGAAGACATCCTTGCCGTGCTCCACTGCTTCTCCTCCAGATTATATGGGTTTAGAAAGTACAAATCTGAAATCGTTAAAGATCCGGATTTACCCAGAGCCGAAACTCCATCAAATTTGGAAAAAATGGTTAGCAGCAACTAAATATTGTTACAACCAGGCACTTGCATACCTAAGAAAGCACGGCAAAGTCTCCAAATACGACTTGAGGAAACTAATTCTCAAGGATGCACCCGACTGGGTTAAAGAATGCCCTTACAATCCCAAGGGTGAAGCTGTTTTAGACGCTTATGATGCTTTTGTAAAGAGTCGGAAGCATGGAACAAAGCAAACCGAAGCGGGTAGATTTAGAAGTTGGCGAGATACAAAACGAGCTATTAAGTTCCAACCAGAAAATTACTTGAGTGGCACTTGGTATTGGAATGAAACTAAAGATTTCAAGTTGAAAGCATCTGAACCATTACCAGCTTTAGACGTTGAATATCAGGTCAAACAAAAGGACAAATCCTTTAAAACCCGTATTCGCTACCAATCCTGGGATGCCTCTACTCAGCTTGTTTATGACAAAAAACGTTGGTTTGCTGTATTTCCCGTTGAATTTAAAAGAACCGAATCCGACCAACAAACGATGATAGCATTAGACCCAGGAGTCAGGTCATTTTTGACTGGTTTTGATGGTAGCAAGTTCGTGGAAATCGGCAATAATGACATATCCAAAATACATAGGTTAGGTCGTTTTATAGATAGGTTGATTTCTGAAAAATCCAGATTAAAAGGACGCCAAAATAAACGTCAACGCCAACGAAAACAAGCTAAAATTGATAGTGTGTTTATTCGGCTTCGCAACTTAATAGACGAGTGTCACAAGAAAGTAGCAAAATGGCTAACTAATGAATATAGATTAATCTTTCTCCCGACATTTGAGACTTCCCAAATGGTAGCCAAAACCGGGGCAAAACCTAGAAAGATTAATTCTAAAACCGTTCGCCAAATGCTAAATTGGTCACATTATCGGTTCAAACAAGTATTAAAATTCCAAGCGTTTAAGCGTGGCGCAACCGTATTGGATGTTACGGAAGAGTTTACCTCCAAAACCTGCACGAAATGCGGTCATGTTCACGTCAAATTAGGCAGCTCTAGGAAATTTCAATGTCCCAAGTGCGGACATAAACTCAACCGAGACTGGAATGGCGCTTTAGGGATTTTCCTTAAAGCATTGCGAGATATTGCCGGACTGGATGCTCAGGTATTCAGTACGCTATGTCCGGAGAACTCCTAAAGTATCCGGGCTTGAATTATCTGAAAGTTAATTTCTACCCTGGTATACCCAAAGTTAAGCTGCTGTGCATCTAATTTGACAGTCAATTTTTCTACAATTATTGTGGGACGGGCAGGAGAGCCTGTCTCTGTATTTAATTTAGATGCGTAGCAGCTTACTGATTTTGTGCAGATTGTTCGATCGAGTCATCGACAAACAATCTCAGCCTTTTGGGCCGATCGGGGACTGCGAGCAAAAATCGCGATTTGAGGTGGAAAAGCGGCTTTTTTTGGGGGGGGAGATTTTACAGCAACCGCGCCCGACGGTTAGGATATTCTTAATTGTTGAAACCCAGGCGGTCGATTGCAACGGAGGTCTTCTTTTTTTCTTCTTTTTACCCGCTCACGAAGCCTCCGGGAGCAGAAGGGTCTTCAACATCTGCTATACAGTTTTGAAAATTTACTGTAAAGTCCGATCAGGTAAGATAATTTGCTTTATAAAATATTGGCATTTCGCTTCTAATCTGTGATCAGTTCTCATTCATAAAAAAATGTTAATTTTGACTGCCAAGCGCATCTTGGTTATTGACGATGCGGAAGATATTCGGGAAGTTGCTCAAGTCAGTCTTGAAATGGTGGGGGGCTGGGAAGTCCTCACCGCGAGTTCTGGCCGCGAGGGTGTTGCTAAGGCTCTTGCCGAACAGCCTGATGCTATTCTATTGGACGTGATGATGCCCGACCAAGACGGACCTACTACTTTTCTACAGTTACAAGCTAATAATGCTACGCAGCACATTCCGGTAATTTTATTGACGGCTAAGGCTCTTGCTGGCGACAGGCGGATGTTCGCGGATTTGGGGGTTGTGAGCGTGATTGCTAAGCCTTTTGAACCGATGTTTTTGGCGGCTCAGGTCGCTGAAGCTTTGGGCTGGGAGCAAGAATAGATCGATCGCCCCTATTGAATTGTGCAGCTTTTCCAGCATTAGTATTGCAGGCAAAGAGAGTTAAAAAAACTTGGTTTCTTTGGTATTGTGCCGAGCGATCGAATCGGGTCGATCGCACAGGATATCTGTAGGGACTTAGGCGCTGTGCCTTTTGTCCAGTCAGTTTAAGACTAAAAACCCCAAGGAAGGGTGGGGTTTCACCCCTGCCGGTCTTTCGGTGAAATTGATACCAATAAGCGAGGCCTAAGTTCCTATTCGTAGTGCGTTCATTTAACCGGATTCGACCTCAGCAATGAACTCAGTATTCCTACTGATTTTTCCGACAAATATAAGCTGGTCGGAGTATTTTACTTTTTGTGACAACTTTCTCGTCTTCATAAGTTCTTCAGGTTTTAGTTTTAAGTTTAAGCACATGGTCAGGGATCGATTCTGACTGTTGGCAGATACATTGGGAGAAGACGACCATGCCCTCAGCTTACATTTTGCTACTGATAGTTTCTCTGGTGGCAGTCGGGATTTACTGGCAAACATCTCAAGATATTTTTGTTATTGTGGCTTTAGCCGGACTGGGTTGTTTTCTTTGGGGTTTCTCTTGGGCCCCTTGGAGCGTTCAGCTTCTGATTGTGGTGTTGCTGTTCGGTTTCCAAAAATGGTACTTGCGAAACGCTCAAAGTTTTGAGTGAAAAGAGATTTTTTATTGTTGTGTATGAAGTTGAGATGCACCGAGATTCGTCAATATCTGTAATGAATTGGTTATCGCTCCATATCTTAAAAAAGGTTTAAAATCTCATGAATAGTTGCCCTTGTTGCTCCTCTCAATTGCTCCGCCACGCTCGCCACAATCGCCTTTATTGGTTTTGCTCGCACTGCTGGCAGGAAATGCCGGATCTGTCGGAGATGATTTTAGGTAACACCACGCGGAGTAACAAACGCGACGGTTTGGTGAAGCTTCCTGGTTTGACTCCTAAATTGAGGATGTTGGATTCCGTAGGAATTGCTTAGTTTGCTTACGTTAATCTCGCGATAAATATTGAGACAGAAAAGATTTTTGATTGTGCTATCTGTGGGATTTTTTGAGAGAAAATGCACTCATCCCCTTCCGTGTGAAGTGAAGGGGACTTTTTAGCGGGGGGGATGAGTTCACTTGTGATGGGGTCGATCGCCTGAATTTCAGCTCTTGTATGCAGTTAAGCTGATTACATCAAACCGATTTGAGAGAGAATGCCTTGACCCGTGAGGTATTCGGTAGCTAAGCCGATAACGAAGCCCAACATTGCCAAACGGCCGTTCCAGGTTTCAGCAAACTCAGTGAAGCCAACTTTTGCGTCTTTGTTTTCCATGACCATAAACCTCGTTTAATTTCAACCTTATGTAACTAAACTTAACACAAGCCGAGAAACTTTGCAACATATTTTTACATTTACTGTTCAAATGCCGGAGAGCAGCCAGTAATCTAGCGTGAATTAGCAGAGAATGACGGACTATTTACGCTATATATAGCGTTTTTGTGTAACTCTTGTGCAAGTAGAGATTAGCAGGGGTATTTGTGTCAGATCAACTCAAAACATTAAATTAGATTACCCCTTGACATCTAAGAGTTAATGTGGAAGTATCAAAACAATACAGCTCAGATAGACACCCGCATTCAAAAGCAAAAAGTGTCGGTTAAGTCGTCTCAGCGGTAGGATGTGCAGATTGCGAATACGCGTCCTAAAGACCAGTTGATATAGACATTAAAGTTAATTTCGTTTCAACTGGAATCAATAGGTATCTCCAGGAACTATGTTTTTGTCTTGACACGGCAAGAGTCTCAGGTTTTTATTGGGAGAGTTGTAATAAGTCACTTGGCGCGACATTAACTTTAATAGACCTCTTGCAAAAAAAATATGTGTTATACTTAAGAATTTGCTCAGGTTTAGGTCAAACTTTGAATTATTGGGTTGATTGGCGTCTCCTTAGACTTGCTCAGCCTGCTAGATTATAAAATTGGCTAAACTTTCCATAAGAGCACAAAATTATTTTGCAAGAGGTCTATTGAAAAACTTCCTTAATCTATTTATCAAGGGTAAACATGGCTACTAAAGATGAGGGCTTGTTGTGGTTATTCTATCAAAGGTACACCTTTCGGAAATTGCCAAACCATGAAGAATATAATAGTTACATAAAGTCGCTTCTCATTTGTGCTAATGGAGATGGTACATTAGCTCCAGAAGAAAGAGACTGGGTCGTTGGATTTGCTTGTTCTTTGTGCGCACCCGATTCATTAGTGGAGGAACTCAAATCTTATAAAGCTGACGAAGACATCGAGAAGATGATTAGTAATACTCCAATAGCTAATGCTTCACGGCGTTTCCTTGTTTACGATGCTATTATGGCTTGCAGTGCTGATGGAGAATATAGTGACCCAGAAAGAGCAACTATAACTAAAATGGCAGCTAAACTGGGCATTTCTCAAGA
>NZ_JANMZH010000848.1:0-1084 GCF_031383065.1 Microcoleus sp. OTE_8_concoct_300
CGGACGTTGTGATCGGTGATGAGGATGCCGATTTTGCGATCGCGCAGTTTAGCAATAATGGTTTGAATTTCGTCTACGGCGATCGGATCGACGCCTGCAAACGGTTCGTCTAAAAATAGGAACATCGGCCCGTCTCGCCCAGCCGCTAAGGCTCTGGCTAATTCTGTCCGCCGCCTTTCTCCCCCCGAGATTTGAATTCCCAAACTAGATGCTATTTTTTCTAAGCGAAATTCTTGCAACAGGAAATCGACTCGCTCGCGCCATTCCCAGCGCGGCACTTGAGTTTGTTCTAGGACTAACAAAATGTTGTCGCGCACGCTCATGTTCCTGAAAATGCTTGCTTCTTGAGCCAGATAGCCAATTCCCAAATGCGCTCGCTGGTGCATCGCCAATTTCGTGATGTCTAAATCATTGAGCCAAACGGTGCCTTGATTTGGTTTTTCTAATCCGGTTGCTATGTAAAATGTTGTGGTTTTGCCGGCACCGTTGGGGCCGAGCAGTCCTACTATTTCTCCTTGGGCTACCGAAAGGTTGACGCGACTAACTACATTGCGTTTTCCGTAGGATTTGTGAATATTTTCGAGTACAATTTTCATTTTCGCTCCCGGCAACCTCTACAAGCTAAATTTCAGACTGCAGCTTTGTGCGATCGAGTCTCAAGTTGATATTTTACAATCTCCAGCTTTTTAGTTTTTGCAAGACGAAATTTCGCATCTATCCCAAGTAGTATGTTTTTACCGATGCGAAATTTCGCTGCCACCAGCTATTTTTACCTGGGAGCTGTTGGGGGGCTTGCGGGCGGTTTAACAGCGGGCTGAGGATTTACTGGGGGACGTTCGGAGCCAACTGCATTTTGGGCTGCTGCATCTTGCTCTGGGGCAACCAGATAGACCGATTCTACCTGTCCTGGGTTGTCTGGCAGGGCAATAAACCGCCCTTCGTCGATGAGGTATGTTATGGTTTCACCGCGCAGGCTGTTGCCCTGCTGCAAGACGTAAACATCTCCGCTGAGAATGATCCGGCGCTCGCGGCTGAAGTATTGAGCTTGAGCTGCGGTTGCTTGTATTTGGCGGGCTGGATAGTT
>NZ_JANMZH010000033.1:0-1069 GCF_031383065.1 Microcoleus sp. OTE_8_concoct_300
GGATGGCAACCATATTTTCGTGTTCTCGGTGTTCTTTTTTTCTAACTTTTGATTATAGCCGATCGCACTATCTCTCTCACCGCTGAATTTGACTGCATCTTGCAGCAGTCTTTTCGGCTGGGGCTCACGATCGAGATCGCATTATGCCCGATTCACCCAATTTGGGCGAACCCAACACTCCTCTACCGGGGAAAATTGCACCGCCCTGCGGTCAATTGAAGTTGCCCCCAAATTATAAATTACAGAGAATAAAATTGTTTAAATGGCATTGTTAAAATCCCTAAAATTTGACTCACCTCATTAATAAAATAATCTCGCTTATCGATCGATATCGTGCTGTCTATCAACTGGAGAAATTTCCAATCAGTACCAGTAGTAACAGCACCATAGATATTTTCAATTGGCTCTCCGTTGCGCTGATTAAATAATTTAGCCGCCACCATTTCCGCAATGCACTGACCTAAGCCAGATTTAATACTTTCGTTTTTAGCCTCTGTAAAAGTAATGACGGGGGCGCGAATTTCATAGGAATCTTTCGAGGCAGTGAGAATATAATCGCAATACCCGTTTAAACCGGCTGCTACATCAACATTGAATTCGGAGCCGGAGAAAAAACCTACTTGAAAATTAAATTTTCGCCTGACTTCTAATAAAATTGGAGCGATAATCAATTCGGCGCGAGCCTTTTCGGTATTAATTGCAGTGGCTAAAGAAACATTTTCATTTAAGGTCGTTTGCAAATAGGAACTTGGTAGTATCTCTGGGATATCTGCAAACAAGTTTAAGGGTTCTTCTACGGTTAAATCAAAGGATTCTCTAACTTTAGCTATCGTTGTGAAGTCACTGTATGCCATAGGTTAATTTACTCTATTAGTCCTAGACGCATCAACCGATTTTTTTTTACAAAAATCTCTCGTGGATCGCGATCGCCCTGAATTGAAAAACCCGGTTGATTCCATCGCCCGCGCGTAAGTCCTGTTACTGTAGTATTTTACACAATTTTCAATATTAAGGGAAAGTGCGATCGAAAAACATCGATCGATTGCGTGTGATAATCGGTGACGTTGAA
>NZ_JANMZH010000078.1:0-6018 GCF_031383065.1 Microcoleus sp. OTE_8_concoct_300
CATCAATCACATTCAATGGCACATCGACAAAAGTTAGACCTGCTGGAATTGTGGCAGTGCCATTGAGGGAAGTATAGTCAGTGCCATTGAGGGAAGTGCCGCTCATTGTATAAGGCACGGTTAGGGGTGCAGTGGTACTCCCAGTGCGAGTAATTCTGTACGTCCCCGGATTCGCGGCTTGACCGCTAATCACTTCTGCTGCACTGGCATCTATGGCACTGACGGTGACTGTATTTTGATCGTTATCAGCAATAGTTACCGTAGCAGTATTAGTCGCTCCCACAGTGTAATTACTAGAAGAGGATACAGTCAAAATTGCAGTTTCATTACTTTCAATCAAAGTGTCATCAATCACATTCAATGGCACATCGACAAAAGTTAGACCTGCTGGAATTGTGGCAGTGCCATTGAGGGAAGTATAGTCAGTGCCATTGAGGGAAGTGCCGCTCATCGTATAAGGCACGGTTAGGGGTGCAGTGGTACTCCCAGTGCGAGTAATTCTGTACGTCCCCGGATTCGTAGTTTGACCGCTAATCACTTCTGCTGCACTGGCATCTATGGCACTAACTGTCACCGTAGACAAGTTAGGAACAGCCGACATCGAGAGATTGTAATTAGTCGAGCCACTGTAGGGAAACACCCGCACATAATAAGCACCTGCATTCAACATTGTGCTAATTGATTCGGGGGAAGAGCCACCCGAAGTTGAACTTTGAATAATGGTATTACCTGTGCTATCGAGTAAGTACACATCCGCATCCGAACTTAAACCATTGAGACTGAGGTTAAAGTTACTGCTATTAGCAAGGGTGAACTTATAGTAGTCGTTAGTGTCCTGTGTTCCTACCCAATCACTCCAGGTAGTGGAAGTAGAACCCACCGTTACTTGACGTGCTGCACTCGGAGTATTACCCGCATAGTCAGGAGGGGCAATGGGGTCATTATCAGCAATAGTTACCGTAGCAGTATTAGTCGCTCCCACAGTGTAATTACTAGAAGAGGATACAGTCAAAATTGCAGTTTCATTACTTTCAATCAAAGTATCATCAATCACATTCAATGGCACATCGACAAAAGTTAGACCTGCTGGAATTGTGGCAGTGCCATTGAGGGAAGTATAGTCAGTGCCATTGAGGGAAGTGCCGCTCATTGTATAAGGCACGGTTAGGGGTGCAGTGGTACTCTCGCTGCGAGTAATTCTGTACGTCCCCGGATTTGCGGTTTGACCGCTAATCACTTCTGCTGCACTGGCATCTATGGCACTGACAGTGACTGTATTCGCCACTTGTTCAATGCTGATTTCTTGGCCTTCAATCAGTGCTATAGCTCGATCGTCCTCAGCCTTCAATAACTGAAGTTTTTCCTGACTCAAGTTCTTTCCTTGCACAACTGCGGCAAAAATCTCACCCTCGTCTCCGGGTGAGTCCAAATGATTTACCTGTGAATCAATAAAATGCCCTACTTCTTCCAATAAAACACCCGTAAGCGCGTCTAATCTCGTTGCATTTTGGGCTAAAAACTCTTTTGATAAATAAATTGTATTCGTCGCCGTTCCAAAAGCGCCATTTGCCCCTGCAATATCTCCTGATGAAACTATTTTTACTAAGGGAATATTACTAAAATTTCCCCTTAACCATTCTTCCTTTAAAGCTTTCGCTTTCTCCTTGTCCCAACTCTCACCAAAGGGAACATTCATCCTATCCGTGAAATTCGGATCTGTTGCAAAAGCCGTTAGAGCTTTATAAACTCCTGACATCGCCTCACCCGTGACGGGGTCTAGGCTAGAATCGGTTACGCTTGCGGCGGGAAAAGTGGCGGGAAGTAAACCTGCACTCTGGATGGGAAAGCCTGTTGGTGTAAGCGGTTCTTGCATACCACCTACTAAAATACTATTGGCTTCTCTCTGTGGGAAAATCCCTTGGGTGATGTCAAAACTGTGATTGCCAAGAGTGAAGGGAATATTGCTAGAGGTGGATAAATTCTTGCGTTCGGTCAATAGTGTCTCAAACATCGTATTTTTGCCTTTTTTTATGGGTGGCTTTTACTTTTGTCGCGCCTGTACAAATGGACGCGAATTTAATTTAATGAGCAAAAGTTGAGAAAATCGTTAAACTCGTTTAACTTTCCGTTGCTATGTATGTATCTGAAGTGCGGCGGATTTTTTATGCGTTTTGTAATGAAACTTTACAATGAGTGTTTAATAGCCAGTAGGAAATGGCACCGTTAGACATTTATTTTCTTCCTCGGGAAGTTTTTCCTGTAACCAATTTCCATACCTAAAGGCAAAAAGACGTAGTTTTTTATACTTTAATAATTCAGTATTATTCGTCTAATACACAAAGATCATATCAGTTTTTATAAGCCAACGCATCAGTAATATCTCTGAAAAGTCTAGTCCAATTGGATTAATAACTAAGTATATTTAGGTATAATCATCCTGAAAAAGGGAGAAGAATCGATCGCACATCCCGGATCAGGGATGTGCGGGGGTGCGAGACACAGGATACAAAGCAGAGAAACACAGGCTTTCAGGATTAAATCAATTTGAACCTCTTGTGTCAAACTTAAATCATTCGAGTTTCACACCCCTTCCCTGCGCGAACAGCCCTACAAAAAACTAAAAAATCTCCCCAACAATCATCCCCGCCAATATGACAAACCCCACCCACACATTTTGGCGAAATATTTCACCGTAAATCAGCTTAGGAATATCCGAATTTCGTAGTTGACTATATTGCAAAAACCACAAAATAGCCGCCGCACTAATTGCCATCCAAAAACCAATGTGCAAGTGCAGATTAATTCCCAGTGCTGCTAACAAACCGACAGTACCAACAAAGAAAAAACCCACAGCATTAGCGGCATTATCCCCGAAAAATATCGCGCTAGAATTCACCCCTAAACGCAAATCGTCTTCCCGATCGCTCATCGCATAAACTGTATCAAATCCCATCGTCCAAAACACGACGGCACCCCACAGCAGCCAAGTCGCTAATTCTAATTGGTCAACGGCGGCGCTCCAACTAATTAAAACTGCAAAACCCCAGGCAATTGATAACACTAATTGCGGCACGGGAAAGAATCTTTTTGCTAGGGGATAGCAGATAATTACTGGTACGGCGGCGACACACAGCCAGAAACTTAACGGATTAAGATACAAAGCCAGAATCGCCGCGCATACCAAGGAAATTAATGCAACTCCTATTCCAGTTTGCACGGTGAGGGCGCGGGATGCTAGGGGGCGCGATCGAGTTCTTTCTACTTCGGGATCGATATCGCGATCCCATAAGTCATTGATGACGCATCCCGCCGCACTTGTGGCTAAGGTACCCAACACAATCACGCCCACCAATGCTCCGGGCGGCCTCCCGTCTGCTGCTAAAAAGACGGCCCAGAGGGCTGGAATCATTAAAATGAGCCTTCCTGCTGGTTTGTCCCATCTCAAAAGCCTCACGACGGTTAGCAATGTGGATTCGGGTTGGCGATCGGGCTTTTTAAGCATTTCAATTCTAGATTTGATATTTTTAACTCTAGATTTTATCAAATTTTAGGCACAATCACTTACTATCTCGGATGGCGATTCCCTACCCTTCGGGAACCCCTGCTGGAAGATAGCTTCGCTAGCGCGCACTTGGATCGGAATTTAAAACAGGTAAAAGTCAAGGCAAGTCAGCAGTTCCAGATTTTTGCTAATTTAATAGAATGCCTAACTGGATTCGTGAAATAATCATAAATATCTGTCAACCCCGATACTCCAATGGTTAATTCACTTGCTTCTGCGGAGTCAAATCGCATTATTGCTGCTATTGATATGGGTACTAACTCGTTTCACATGGTGGTGGCGCGGATCGATCCGAAATTGCCCGCATTTACGATTATTGCTAGAGAAAAAGATACGGTTCGGTTGGGGGATTGCGAGGCTAAGACAGGGTGCTTGAAGCCCGAGGTTATGGTTCGGGCGATCGCCACTCTGGGCCGTTTTCTTGATATTGCTAAAACTTTCAATGCTGAACAAATTATCGCTGTAGCTACGAGTGCTGTTCGGGAAGCTCCTAACGGGCGCGATTTTCTCAAACAAGTTGCTGAAGAATTAGACCTGAATGTTAGTTTAATTTCCGGTCAGGAAGAAGCGCGGAGAATTTATCTCGGCGTTCTTTCGGGTATGGAGTTTAACAATGAGTCGCAGGTGATTATTGATATTGGGGGCGGTTCTACGGAGTTGATTTTAGGAGACAGTTCTGAGCCTCGCTGTCTCACGAGTACAAAAATTGGTGCTGTTCGCTTAACAGGACAATTTGTCAAAACTGACCCGATTAGCAGGGAGGAGTTTGCTTATTTGCAAGCTTATATTCGGATTTCGCTGGAAAGACCGATCGACGAATTGCGCTCTCAATTCAATGCTGGCGAACCTTTGCGCTTGATTGGCACTGCTGGAACCATCGAAACTCTGGCTGCAATTAACGCTCGAGAAAAGTTGGGAACAGTTCCGAGTCCGCTGGCTGGATATCAGTTAAGTTTAAAAGATTTGCGCGATTTAGTCAATCGCTTTCGCAAACTTTCTTACTCGGAAAGGCTGGCAATTCCGGGAATGTCGGACAAGCGGGCGGAAATTATTCTGGCAGGGTCTTTGATTTTGCAGGAAGCGATGACACTATTAGGAATGGAATCGCTGACAGTGTGCGATCGCTCTCTGAGAGAAGGGGTAATTGTTGACTGGATGCTGGCCCACGGTTTAATTGAAAACCGTTTGCGGTATCAAGGTTCAATCCGCCAGCGCAGCATTATGCACATGGCTAACAAATATCAAGTCAATTTAGAACAAAGCGAAAGAACGGCAGCATTTGCGCTCAATTTCTTCGACCAGACTCAAGGAACTCTCCACAATTGGGGAACGGAAGAACGCGAGTTGCTGTGGGCGGCAGCGATTCTGCACAACTGCGGTTTGTACGTCAGTCATTCGGCGCACCACAAGCATTCTTACTATTTAATTCGCAATGGTGAGTTATTGGGATACACAGAAACAGAGATAGAAGTAATTGCAAATTTGGCTCGCTATCACCGTAAAAACCCTCCCAAAAAAAAGCACGATAATTTTGTAATTCTGACGAAAAAATACCGGGAAGTAGTAAGTAAGTTGCATCCTTTTCTGCGGTTGGCGGTGGCTTTGGACAGGCGGCAGATAGGGGCAATTTCGGATTTTAAATGCGAACACCGCCCGGAAGTTCGAGAGTTTCATTTGCGGCTGCAACCGCTCAATCCCTCAGACGATTGCGCTCTGGAACTGTGGAGTTTGGATTATAAAAAGCCGTCTTTTGAGGATGAGTACAATCTCACATTAGTGGCAAGTTTGGAGCAGACTCTGGTTCCAGTTTAACTACAAGCCAGAGCCGGGAAACGATAAACTGTAAGGTGCAATACCTTCTTGAGTCTTCGTGGTGAAGAATACTCTCAAACGCTGTCCATCTCTCGGGCGGAACTCGTTAAATCTTTTTCTTTTAACAGGCGATCGGCAATAAACTAGGTTGATTGCCGATCGCCCAACCGTAGGATCGGGTAAAGCCGATCGCACCAATAGCCCAGCCAGGGCAGCGCGCAGCTACAAACGAAGATATTGCAAGCGTTTAAGGGATATCGCTCGACTTTCGCTCGGCATTCACGCTAGACAGGGCTGATTATCTATGGCTTACCCAGAGAGGGTAAAATCATTGGGATCGATCGCACTAGCTAGCACTCCATTGACAGCAGCCAACAGTTGATTATTCTGACCAATCCTGATCAAAGCTGAATCAGCGTTTTGGGTAATACTAAGTTGAGCAAAAGTTAGACC
The DNA here is from genome assembly GCF_031383065.1 of Microcoleus sp. OTE_8_concoct_300. Taxonomy (NCBI): domain Bacteria; kingdom Bacillati; phylum Cyanobacteriota; class Cyanophyceae; order Oscillatoriales; family Microcoleaceae; genus Microcoleus; species Microcoleus sp. OTE_8_concoct_300. Next base: position 5,828 of record NZ_JANMZH010000078.1, read on the forward strand.
GCTCGCTAACACCAGTAAATCTTCACCTTTTGTTAAATCAGTAATTAGATCCGGGCCGGAACCTGCTGTTAAAACAAAGCGATCGCGCCCTATGCCGCCACTGAGGAATGAGAATTAAATAACTTCCACAAGTTTGTGGGATGGGCGTCCCGCCCGTCCAAAAAGGACGGGCGGGACGCCCATCCCACAAT
>NZ_JANMZH010000273.1:0-6135 GCF_031383065.1 Microcoleus sp. OTE_8_concoct_300
ATCCCTATTGCCAGGGTTTCCGGGCGCAATCCTTTTGCCAAAAATGGCGGTCTGCTATCCTAGTCTTACAACTAGCTCCTCGGTCGTGACTTTCCTCCAGTCCGGGGGTAGGTTTTAACGTCTTTTACTGACGATTTAATCGATTCAGAACCTTAGTATTGGTTGTGATTAATTATTTTGAGCATCCGTACTGCTGTTAAGCTAGATACTTGATTTCTCAAAATTCGCAACTTTCTACTCTTTTGACGATAGCACACTTGCCAGACATTTGTGCAATTGGTATATCTGATAGGCAGGATAAATCCTGCCATGCCCTTTCATACCTGGACTTTAGTCACAGGGTTTTCAGGGTATTTTTTATAAATTGTTACGGAACAGCTAACTCAGCATTTTATTGCTAAGTATTATCCCTGATTGTAATTTTTAAACCGAGGGTGCCGGTATTCCTGCTTATTTTATTCAAATTAGATAAAAATGCTGATTCGCTTAACAGCGACCAGAGCTATATTAAATGCTAATTCGCCAATCTTTAGAAGCTGCGGACCGCTTCCTGGAGAACCGGCGATTGTAAATACGCTTTCTCAGCTTTCTCCGTTCCCAAATTCACAGGACAGCCTAGGATTTCTTCTAAGTAGTGTTTCACGCGGAAGAATTGAAATAGCCCGCAGGGGCGATCGAGCTTGGCTAAAACGTTACATTATTTTCTCAAGCCCTTCTAAGGTCGCCCTATCTTCTGAATCTGTATTTTTATTCTTGATTTGGGCTATTTCGTGAATACAAGCTGATCGGCGTAATTGTTCTTCGGGAGTTAGGCTGATTTTTTTCCCTGATCTACTCTCTTTATTTTACCTGCTGGCAGTCTATTTGCACGCATCGGGATGAGGCCAGCCGAATAGAATAGTTAATGAAGTTAACTCGTAATAATGGTCACTTTTATCGACATGGACGAGCGGGATGCAACCAGGGTAAGGCATGGTTTATAGCTATATTTGTCACCCCCAGAGATAACTAAAAGCTTCTGACTGACCTCCGTTAAATCCTCTGAAAGCGAATCCGTTGCCGAACTTCCTTATTCCTTCAATATCTGCTATATCACTGAGGGTTGCGGGTTCGGGATGCTAAGATCGAGCCGTACCATTTATCTATTGGTATTTGCTTTCTGATCCGAAATCCTAAGTTTTGAATAACTTGTCGGGTTTCGGCGTGAGTGTGACCAAACCACAAGTGATATTCTAAAGAAAGGTGTTGCACGAATTGCCAAATCTCTGTATCTTTAAATAACAGCCATTCTGCACCTTCGCAGTCTACTTTTGCTAAATCAACGCTGCCACCAATTCGCTCGATCGCTCTGCGAAATGATACCATCGGTATGTCGCCGCTTTCGCTAACGGTCGATCGGGTTTTTCCGGAGACTTCCCGAATGTCAAGGACTACTTTACCATCTCGGTCTCCTACTGCTTCCATAAAATAGGTAAAATTTGCTATTTTAGATTGATGTTTGAGGTAATTTTCTAGGTAGGGATTAGCTTCGTAGGCGTGAATTACGGCCTGGGGAAACCTGTTCCTCGCAGCAATCGGAAATAAGCCGACATTGGCTCCAACATCAATAATTGTCATCAGGGATTCAGATAATTGCTCGACTCCGTAGCAGTCGTCTAAAAGCACTTCTATAAATTCTCCGTTCATGCCTTTCTCTGAAGGCACGTTTACTTGATGGCGTTTTCCTTGGACTATTAATTGTTGCGGCAACTGAAACCGAGCAACTCTGTTAAATTTTATCCCTAACTTTTTTGCTCTAATTTTTCGATGCACGAGTTGCTGAATTTTATGGAAAAGCATAGCGAGAAGTTGAGAAAGTTTTAAAGTTTATAATAACGTTAGCAGAGGGAAAACTTTTCGGTACTAACTCACATTTTGCACCGCTTGGAAACTGGGTTTCTGGCGGTGCTTTAAACATAAAAGGCGAAATTTTTAGTCAAAAAACTAGGCTTATTGTCTTGGGTAGATCGGGGAGCAAGATATCAGTAGATAGAGTGATTTTTTTGTTGGTTAGAATAGTAAAATTAGAGTAAATATGCTTTAATATATGTCAAAATGCGCTCCAAAACACGGGAATAAAAAATGTTAGAGTTCGATCGACTGTTCGCAACAATTGAAGAGTTAGTCATGCTCCACTTTCCCAGCGGTGCGGTGTCGGAAATTAACCAGCGGTTGATGGGAAAATTAGCCGCCCAGGGAGTGAATGCGATCGTCGATCGTGCGGACAATACGATCGCCCTAATTCTCGGTCGCAAGCCCCAAAAGTCGATCGTCCTTACCGCTCACAAAAAATATGAAATTGGCGCCCTAGAGAATGTAGGACTCATGCAGGCTCTACTCTATAACCACTCAGAGTGCTTCCTATCCTTGACACAAATCAAGTTAACAGAGGTTTGTGCTGGAGACGACACTCACAAGCTTGGTCCGGCACAACCGCTAGCCTTCTCCCCAAGCTGACAAGAACCCAATTATTAATTATTCTCAAAGGCGACATTTGTTCTTGAACAGTTTTTGCGACAGAAGCAGTAAAAGGACGAGTTTAATACACCAGGGTTTTAGCACCTGCTTGTACGTCCGGTGAGGCTGGCAACCACCGCCACTAACTCGGCTGCATCTACGGGTTTGGTCAAATGCATCTGAAAACCTGCTAATAGTGCCTGCCGACGATCGTCACTCCCGGCATAGGCCGTCAGCGCGATCGCGGGTAGCTTACCGCCTCGCTGCGCTTCAAGTTGGCGCAACTTGCGGATCAGGGAGTAGCCATCCTCATCCGGCATCCCAATATCGCTCACTAAAACATGGGGGCTGCGATCCGTTGCGGTTTCGATAATGGTCAACGCCTGGTTGACCGAAGCAACAGCGATGACCTCAGCACCATTATTTTGCAGAATCGTGCTCAGCAACTCTAGCGCGTCAGCCTCGTCATCTACCACTAAGATTTGTAAGCCTTCAAGGGTGGGTGACGCCTCAACCCTCCGCTTCGCCTCCACGATCGAGTTTAATCGCTCTGGATCGCTCGGTGGTAGAGGGATAATCATCGCGGGCAGTGTGACTGTAAAGGTCGTCCCCTGTCCTATCCCTGGACTCACTACGGTTACAGTCCCGCCATGCAATTCAACTAATTGACGCACAATGGCTAACCCTAAACCCAACCCCCCATAACTGCGAGTGGTGGTGCTGTCGTGCTGGCGGAAGCGATCGAAGACAAACGGTAGAAACTCCGAGCTGATGCCGGGTCCAGTGTCGCTGACAGTAATTTCAGCATGAGAATTAACCCGCTGCAAACGAATCTCGACTCGCCCGTCTTTAGGCGTGAATTTGAGGGCGTTAGAAAGTAGATTCCACACAACTTGCTGCAACCGATTGGCATCACCCAAGAGCAAACCGGCTTGAGAATCGAGCACGCTTTGCAGGCGAATTGATTTGGCCTCAGCCGCCAAGCGTACAGACTCAATCGCAGATTCAATCACGGGCACGAGGTTGACTGGACGGACTTGGAGGCGCAGTTTACCCGTAATGATGCGAGAAACATCGAGGATGTCTTCGATTAACTGGGCTTGAGACTTGGCGTTTCGCTCGATCGTCTCCAAAGCCCGCAGGACCTTATCCTCGCTCAGGGTTCGCTGCCGTAACATCGCTGACCATCCTAAGATAGCGTTGAGAGGAGTTCTGAGTTCATGAGAAAGAATAGAGAGAAACTCATCCTTGGCACGGTTGGCAGCCTCTGCCTCTGCCCGAATCATTTGTTCGCGCATCAATAATTCGTCTTTGGTGCGATTAGACGTTTCCAATTGGGCGGTGCGTTCCTGCACCCGTTGCTCTAGCTCGACATTAATCGCCTGGATACAGCGGCGACTCTCCTCTAGTTCCTGGTTTGTAAGGGCGAGTTGGGCTGGACTTGGCGCATCGAGGGCCACTGGAATTAAGGGAATCAGTAAAAAGGTGAACGTATAGAAAGACCAAGCACCAGTCACCGCTTTGATCAGTCCTGAAAGCCAGTAGAAGGGGTGCCAAAGTGTCACTACTTCCATCAGGTGGGTTGTGCCACATAAGGCAAAGATAAAAAAGAAACCCACCAGCAGCATCACCGTGTGGCCAGGCAGATCCTTACGCTGATTCGTAAAGTAAACAATGGCAACCGCCACCGAGTAATACGCGAAGGCAGTCACTACATCTGACGTTAAGTGCAGCCAGACTAACCCGGGTTTCCAGAGGTAACAATGCCCGTGAGGAATGAAATTATTCGCAAAGAAGGTAGTCAAGAGGTCAGGCATATTAGTTTACGGAACTGTCAAGTTAATTTAGGGGGTGTCATCAATTCAACCAGATGACCCCAGCAGTGAGAAGAATCGCACGCCGGAAAGTTCACCGCCTGACGGGTGATAGGGCGTCGCGATTGCCGGATACAGCAGCCGCTTGGCGGCAAAGTTTTCAATCAAATGACGGGCTTTGTACAATTCCGTATCGTAAGTTCGCAGGATCTTGCGGTGGTGCCGAGGTGAAATCATGGCGCTCTTCCCCTCGGCATTGAGGGGGTCAATTACGCCTCACTCTGCATCATAGCCCTTGTTAGCCAGCAGTGTATCCCCCACCAGTAACGGCTGCTGTTGGTCGGCTCCTTATGGCGTCACCAGCTTGTCCGGGAACGAGGTGAAACCGCAACGGATTGCCCAACGCATCCACGCGCTCGCATGAATCTTGTTACTCAATCGCTCTTTGCTGCCTCCAATTGCTTCATTTCTACGCTCCTCAAAAAACTCAGCAGGAAGATGTTTCTTTCAAGTGGGAAAATACCTGAATTAAAACTAAGTGTACTGCCGGTAAATAGTGGGTAAATGTGCTTTAATATATGTCAAAATTCGCTCCTAAAAACGAAAATCAAAAATGTTAGAGTTTGATCGCCTGTTCCAAACAATCGAAGAATTAGTAATGCTGCACTCACCCAGCGGTGCGGAATCGGAAATTAACCAGCGGTTGATGGAAAAATTCGCCGCCCTGGGAGTGAATGCGATCGTCGATCGCGCGGACAATGCGATCGCCCTAATTAAGGGTCGCAATCCCGAAAAGTCGATCGCCATTACCGCCCACAAAGACGAAATTGGCGCCCTAGTTAAAACAATAGGCGAGAGTGGCCGCGTGGAAGTCCGCAGATTGGGCGGCGCGTTTCCTTGGGTTTACGGCGAAGGCGTGGTGGATTTGCTCGGAGACAAGCAAACAATTAGCGGCATTCTCAGCTTCGGTTCCCGCCATGTTTCTCACGAATCTCCTCAGAAAGCTCAGCAGGAAGATGTTTCTTTAAAGTGGGAAAATGCCTGGATCGAAACTAAGTGTACCGCCGAGGAATTAGCCGAGGCCGGAATTCGACCGGGCACGCGGATGGTGGTGGGAAAGCACCGCAAGCGCCCGCTGCGGTTGAAGGACTGGATCGCGAGCTACACTCTGGACAACAAGGCTTCAGTGGCGATTTTGCTGGCTCTGGCGGAATGTTTGAAAGAGCCTGCGGTGAATGTTTATTTGGTAGCGTCGGCGAAGGAGGAGGTTGGGGCGATCGGAGCTTTGTATTTCACGCAGCGCCAGCCGTTGGACGCGCTGATCGCTTTGGAAATTTGCCCTCTGGCACCGGAATACCCGATTTCTGACGGCGAAAACCCGGTTTTGCTGGTTCAGGACGGCTACGGAGTCTACGATGAAGGATTGAACGCCCAATTGCGCGCAGCAGCCGCAGCAGCTGATGTAGAGGTGCAGTTGGCGGTAATTAGCGGTTTTGGGAGCGATGCTTCGATCGCCATGAAGTTCGGCCACGTAGCCCGCGCCGCTTGTTTGGCTTTCCCCACCCAGAACACCCACGGCTTTGAAATTGCTCATCTCGGGGCGATCGGCAATTGCGCCACCATCCTCAAAGCCTACTGTGACGAGCTTTCGGACGAGTAGAAAAAAAACTTTCGCAAAGTGGTTGACAGATTGGGAAAGATTAGTTAAGGTAATAAAGGTGCGGAACACAAGCAAACGCAACGCGCCCCCATCGTCTAGAGGCCTAGGACACATCCCTTTCACGGATGCGACGGGGATTCGAATTCCCCTGGGGGTATTGAAAAT
>NZ_JANMZH010000278.1:0-27985 GCF_031383065.1 Microcoleus sp. OTE_8_concoct_300
ATGTCTCTTGATGTAGTCCACAGTACCGTTTAAAGTCGGCGGGGTTTAACTTTTGTACTTGTTCGTAATTCATCTTATGGGAGCTAATTATTTCTTTTATTTTACCTAGAACGAGCGCACTTTCGCAAGAGGTCTATTCAACTATTACTAGAGTACAATCCCGCCCCGCCATTTGATGTCGGTTCGCCAGAAAAAGCGGGGGCTGAGTTGGTCGATAAGGCAATCTTATTTTTGCAGGGGATATCGAGTTTAGAAGTAGCAAAACAGGCAGTTTGACATGAGCACAACTTCGGAAATCGATCGCGATCGTACTCCCACACATTGGGTACAGATAGGTTTTTCTACAACTTCAATCGTCTTTAACCTCTGCTTGATTGCTCAGTTATTAACAGTTGGAGTTGCCTACTTCAATGATCCTTCCTGGTGGAATATTCATGTTTGGCTAGTGCGAGGCTATAGTGGATTGTCATTAATATTATGGGGATGGTCATCGCTCGCCCCATTCTCACGCAAAATACGACATCTCGCTGCCACTCTACCTGTGCTGCTTGGGCTGCAATTTGTCAGCATTCATCTCAAAATGCCTCTCCATCTAGAGGTGTTCCATCCTCTGATTGGATTTTCGCTCCTCTATGTTTCTTCAACCCTTGTACACAGCACATCGCGCATTTTATCACCCACCAACCATCAGAATGAGCAAGCTTGAGAGTTAGAAATGATGCAAGATGCAATCTTTCCTCCCTTCTTTGCAACAGTACAGCACTTATCCACTTTGGCACAATTGATTAACCTCGCTCAAATGAGCTAGAAGTTATCAACAGTCGCCGAACAATGAGCGTGCAGCGGAAAGCCCGCCCTGTTTCTGCGCGTGTGTTCGGGGTCTTGCGGGGCAGTCTGCTACTGAACCGAGTCGTTAGATCGCGATCGCAATACCCAATACTTTAAAAATACCAGTAGAGCGATCGCCCTTCAATGAGCGTGCGATCGCTCTCTTATATCAATTCCGGTGCAGGCCGGAATGATATCAAATCCGCGCTTCCCAAGTCGGGCGTAAAGTCGAATCAAGCTCGCAACAAATAATTCGCGCAATTTTCATTTTTTTGACCCCTCCTTCTACAGTCATTAGTCATTAGTCATTAGTCATTAGTCAACAGTCAACAGTCAGAAGATATTTCTAACGAAACAGCGGTTGATTTGATGCAGCAGGGACTTTTAGATGCCGCCGTGCTCTGGCAACCGCTTCTAGGCGAAACTGCCCAAGCAATCAAGGGTAATATTATTTTTACTACTCAGGAAGTTGATACTTTAGTTATTGATAGGTTGGTTTCGCGGTCAACTATTCTCGCACAAAGAAAGCTGAATTGAAGAAATTTATTATGGCTTGGTTTGATATTATGAGTGCGGTGGAAAAAAGCCTAAGGTCGTGTTTCAAAAAGTTGCTCAAAACCTGGGACAGAACGGTGAGGCTTTTGCTAAAGATTACGCTGGTCTGAAAAAGGGTGACATTGCCATGCAGCAGAAGATATTTCTGCTTGGTAGGTTGCCAGAGGCGATCGCTCAAATGGCTGAACTATTAAAATCTGACCCCCGTCCCGGACGGATGCCGCGTCAGGATGTGGAGATTAACACTGAGCTCGTAACTACAGCAATCAATGAATAAAAATTATGATGAAATTCCTGCATCCCCATAGCTTGTCGCAGCGCTTGCTGGTTAGCGTTGGGTTGTCGATTACCACAGTTGGACTGGCAACTCTGGGACTTAACTATCGGCTGATGCAGTCTGACTTACAAACGCAAGTTCATAACCGGGCTCAATCAATTACACAATCTCTGGAGTTTTCTACAGAAGGCTTACTAGAGTTGGAGAATAAAAGCATTCTGCGACGGGTTGTGCAAAATTTTGCCACGATGCCCGGTGTGCTGGAAATTGCGATTGTCGATCCATCTGGAATGGCGATCGCCCGCAGTCCTCAGAATACGACTAATCAGTCATACACTTCGATCTATCCCCAACTCGCGATCGCGATCGATCGGGCCGCAACCGCAGGCATTGAAGTCCGGCAAGATATCGTCGTAGACAACCAGCCTGCGATCGCACAAATTCTGCCTTTTAGCAGTACCTTGTTTGGCGCATCTCAACGGCGAGGAGTGGCGATCGCGCTACTCGATCTCAACCAAATGAAGCAAGCTGCCGACAGAACCTTCATTACCTCAACTTTGTCATTGCTAATTGGCATCATCACAATTTTGTTAATCATGGGGATACTCCTTCATAAAAATGTATTGCAACCCTTGCGCGACTTAAACGAAGCAGTTTCTCAAAGTAAAAAAACTGGCATCTTCCCTATGCCAAAGACTATTCCAGCTAACGAAATTCAATTTTTAGCAAGCACATTTGAGGAAGTCTTCCGACAATTGGAAATCCACGGCCAACTCACCGCCGAAATAGCTCATCGAAAACAAATAGAAGTCACATTACGCGATAGCGAAGCCAGAGAGCGAGACAAATCTCAGCAGCTTGAGCAGGCAATTGAGAATTTAAAACGAACGCAAGCCCAACTGATTCAGAGAGAAAAACTCTCATCCTTGGGGCAATTAGTTGCAGGAGTAACCCATGAAATTAACAGTCCGGTCGGCTTCATTCATGGCAATCTAATTCATATACAATATTATGCTGACAGTCTATTAAATTTGGTACACCTATATCAAAAGCATTATCCAAACCCCATTGGCGAAATTGAGAAAGAAGCAGAAAATGTTGACCTGGATTTTGTGCAAGATGATTTACCTAAAATCCTGAACTCAATGAGAATTGCGACCGATCGCATTCGCCAGATTGTGCTGTCACTCCGCAATTTTTCCCGGATGGATGAGTCAGAATTTAAAGAAGTTGATATCCATCAAGGAATTGATAGCACGCTGTTAATTTTGCAACATCGTCTCCAAGCGCAGCTAGAACATCCAGAAATTAAAGTCATTCGAGACTATGGTGATTTACCGCTAGTTGAGTGTGATGCCGGACAACTTAACCAAGTATTTATGAATATTTTGGCAAACGCTATTGATGCACTCGAAGAAATAAATACTCAAGAGGTAGCTTGCTCGATCGAGATGCACCCATGTTGTATTACAATTTGTACCTTGGTGGTAGATTCGCAATGGGTTAAAATTGCGATCGCCGATAATGGCAAGGGAATTCCAGAATCAATTCAAACACAGATATTCAATCCATTTTTTACAACAAAGCCTGTAGGGAAGGGAACCGGAATGGGAATGGCGATTAGTTATCAGATTATTACTGAAAAACATCGTGGGACGCTTAGGTGTTTTTCAACGCCAGAAAAAGGGACGGAGTTTGAGATTTGTATTCCTGTCCAGCATTAGGAGTTGACGATGGGGAAAGTTTCGGTATAATTATTGTTTTTAATACTTGATTGTAAAAATATTAATATCTGTTTGCGATCGCACTTAGTAAGCATAAGAGATTGGCGGCGTTGTTGAGTATTCATAATGGAGAGGCGATCGCCCAGAACGAAAATTGACAATCGATCAAAATTGTGCTATACTTTTTGAAAGTAGAGGTAAAAACAACCGGTTACTCTCTACTCTCTTAACTTCCTCTTAACTTCTTAATTATTTTAAAGCTAACTTGTATGTAAACAAAAATTGTGATGGCCAGAAAAACTCACCCAAAGCCAGAAGTTGAGGATGCTTTAAGGTACGCTGAAAAAAATGGATGGCACGTTGATATTGGTGGTTCTCATGCTTGGGGAAAAATAAAATGCCCTTATAACGATAAAGAGTGTAGAAATGGAATTTTTTGTATATCTAGTATTTGGAGTACCCCAAAAAACTCAGGAAATCATGGGAAACAGATTCGTCGAATAGTCGATAACTGCACAAAGCACAACAATGTGAATGATCCTTGCCTAGAGGAGAAATAAAAGATGAACGAGCATGATTTTACTTTGACGTTTAATCTCGAAGATCCCCAAGCAGACCCTGGTGATTTTATTGAGAAGCTATATGAAGGTGGCTGTGATGATGCCTTAATTGGAGTTGGAAATAAAGGATACATCGCACTAAATTTTATCCGTGAGGCATCATCACGTAACGAAGCTATTTGTAGTGCGATTAAGGATGTCCAAAAAGTTATTCCATCCGCTACTTTAATTGAAGAACCACCAGATTTTGTTTGTTTGAGCGATGCAGATCAAATTATGGAATGCACTCAGCAGAACATTTTGTTATCTTGTTTTAACGTAGCAGATTACTTCATTTGGTTTGCCAATGAAACAGGTTCTTTCCTGAGTAATCTCAAGCTGCAAAAGCTTGTTTACTATGCTCAGGCTTGGCATCTTGCACTCCATGACACACCCCTTTTTCCACAGGATTTTCAAGCATGGGTGCATGGACCAGTGATACCAGAATTGTATCAGAAGTACAAGCATTTTGGATGGCAGCCAATTTTGAAAGATGCTCATCCAGAATTACCTGAAAACGTTCGGAATTTTCTGGATGAGGTTGCGCAAGAATACTTTGCCTGTGATGCTTACGCATTAGAGCAAATGACTCATGCTGAAGACCCCTGGAATTTGGCAAGGGGGGAAGATATGCTACCTGATGAACCTTGCAACAATGTGATCAAGCAGGAGTGGATGAAGGAGTATTACAAATCTCGTGTCGAAGAAAATTAAGAAGACTGATGTTGTCAAAAATGGTGCATCAGGTATTAAACTACCAAAGCTGAAGCCACCTCAAGGTATCAGCTTTTCGTTTAAATACTATCAAGACAATCACAATAAATTTTCTTGTATAAAAAAAGAAGTGAGTTACTGGCTGACTCTACTTGAGCGGTTAAAAGCCCTATCTAGCTTAACAGCTCAAGAGTTTTCAGCGCCTGGTAACAGCACTCTCAGATGTCATTCCATTAAGTGGGAAAAGACCAGTGAAAGTGGGTTTGGTATGCCCAATGAACAACAATTAGTTGATACACCTTATCAGTTCTCCCTCTCTGCAAATGAGCATGGTAGGGTTCATGGTTTCTTTATTAATGAGACTTTTTATATTGTTTGGCTAGATCCAGATCATCTACTTTACCCTGAAAAAAAGAAAAACTCACAGAAAGGTTAACTCACCCGTTACCCATTTCTCCTTTCAACCTTAAAAACATCCTCAATACTTTTCCCCGCCGTTTTATCCTCCCACCCCATCGCCATCAAAAAACTCTCAGCCGACTGAGTTTCCACCACATCCACCCCCCATTGTCCCGGTTGCAACGCCTCAGCATCGCTACTCAATGGCGGAGTCTTCTTCAATCCCGCTAAAATCAAAATATCAGGAAAAAAATCATCATTTTTCCCCTGACTCATCCGCTTATCCACCAAACTTTGAGCACAAAATTCTCCCACTTGAGGCGGAGAAAAAGCATCAGTAGAAAACAAAACTTCTACCATCCAATGACCATGATTTAATTGACGACACTTAATCTCAGGATATTGGCTTAAACCCTCAGCAAATACCCGAGTAAATTCTTCCCTACTTAAAGTGGGAAAAACACCCTCCGGCATATCAAAATTATGAGAAAGCAACATCCGCCCCGTTCCCGATTCAGTCATACTTTTAGTTACTTAATTTGAGAAATTGCCAACTTAATCACACCTTGAATCGCCGCTTCTGACTCCTTTTCCAAAGCAGCTTGTAGCGGTTCAATCGCAGCCCGATCGCCCACTTTCATCAAAGACAAAGCCGCCGCCCTACGAGTTTCCCCATCACCACCATCCAGCAACTCAATCAGATTAGGAATTGCAGGTTTATAAGCCAGATTTCCTAAAGCCGCCGCCGCCTCACAACGCACATCAACATCAACATCCGTCAGAGACTTAACCAAAATCTCGAATAATTCATCCTTCGGTTCTTCCTGTGCAACCTTGGCGATCGCACCCACCACCGCACCGCGCACCACAGGCGAATCAGACGCGATCGCCCGATACAAATACTCCTTCGCCCCCGCCCCAATAAAAGCCAACGCCCAAGCCGCATGACCGATCGTACTCTCAGGCAAATCAGTAGACCCTAAAATATCCAACAAAGCCTGCACAGACGGCTCCCCAATCCTCGCCAACGCCCCAATTGATGAACCCTTAACCACCGTATCCTCATCGTTCAACAAAGCATGAATTAAATGAGGAACCGCAGTCGGATCAGCAATCAAAGTCAGAGTTTTAGCAGCAGCACGCCGCACAACCGGATTAACATGATTTGCCAAAGCATCTAATAAAAAAGGAGTCGCCACTTCCCCAATTTCAGCCAAAGTTTCCGCACAACGCAGTCGAGTCATCCCCCGCGTATCGCCCAAAGATTCAACCAGAAGGTGCAAAGTTTCCGCATCATTAGCATCGAAAGTATCTAAGCCTATTTGTTCCGTAACCCTTCCCAGCAAAGCATCTGTTTCAGCCTGAGCCAATAAAATTGGATCGGCCTCCGCTTGAGCATTAGAATGAACCATAATCATCACCTAATTATTAGTAGTTAGAGCCGCCAATTGAGCGCGAAGAGCATCCAGTCCAGCATCAATCTTAGCAAGTTCCGGCTCAATTTTAGCCATCGCCGCCTTCTGAGGTAATTTTGCCTTTTGTGCCGCAGTCATCGTTTCATTAACCAAACGTTCGCGATATTTCTCAAATTCAGCAATTACTTCTGCCACTTCATCAACATTAGTCTCTCTTGAATTAGCAACAGTTTCATCACCCTCAGAATCCGATGGATTAAATTCTTCGTTTTCAGACATAGTTTTGATACTTTAATAATTAGTCCGCCTAGACAAAATTTGTGTGTGTAGCCGCGATTGCAATCGCCCGGATCTTTTTTCTTTAAGCTGCTGTGCATCTAATTTGACAGTCAATTTTTATACAATTATTGTGGGACGGGCATCCTGCGTGGAACGGGCATCCTGCGTGGAACGGGCATCTTGCCCGTCTCTGTATTCAATTTAGATGCGTAGCAGCTTATCTTACCGCAATTTCAATCACCGGGATATTTCGACTTTGTGTGTGTGTAGCCGCGCGCGATTGCAATCGCCGGGATATTAGTGCTTTAAGGTGACAGCACACCCACCCCAGAAAACCTCAAGCGATTGTGTTCTAACATCTCTTCTAAAGCAGAGTGAGAAACACAACGACGCTCAGAACAGTATGCCATTTGTTTAACCCCATTTATCATCTGCACAGTCATCACCCGTACCCGAAAATGATCGTTAATAAACCAACAGCGTTCCTGTCCTTGATTAGTCTCATATTCCGTCTCAATAGTCAACACCCCATCATCCGCAAAATGGTAAACACCGATGACCGGAATACCTTCAACATAGCCTCGATTTCGCAGAAACTTGCCCGTTCTCGGATTACTAGGATTAGGCACATCTACAAGAATAGCAGCATAGTTTTCGTTCGGGACAGCATCATCTAAATTATCCTGCCACATAAAACTGCATCCCCCACTAACTAAAGCGGGATCCACATTCTGCTGTTGACAAACCTCTAAAATTCTGGGATCATCTGTTGACAAGACATCAACAATGACATTGGATTCTCCCGACTCATCAGCCGCAGCAGTATCAAAATTATGGACTGTTCGCTGAGTAAACCAAACGCCCTCACTCTTGCGAAAGAAATCCATCATAGTCATAGGTGGTGTTAGCAGCATTTCTGTGTCAAATTAGCGATAGGAATCAGAGGTATTGAGACAAATATCCTTGAAAAACCGAGATTTAGGCTTTAACCTGAGCTTAGCCGAACTGGGAATCAGATCTGATTTTGGTTAAGAAAAATAAACAAACGTCAGTCTAGAATCCGTCAAATTCTAGGATAAATGACACAGGACAATTTTGAGCAACTCGATCAATAAATTTTCAGAAAAACATAATGTCACCTCGTCAACACTCATCTTTCCTCTCCCAACCCATTACTGCAACAGAAATCTTACCAGCCATTCAGCAAGGCAAAAGTCTAGCTCAAACCAACCTCCCGGGAATCAACCTCAGCAAAATGGATTTATCTGGGATTGACTTCAGTGGAGCAAACTTGATAGGGGCAAACCTTAGTCAAACCAATTTGCAAAGGGCAAATCTCAAAGGAGTTGATTTACGAAGGGCAAATCTCAGAGACGCCAATTTGAGTGGAGCGAATTTAGAAGAAAGCTATCTTTTTCGTGCAGATTTACAGGGCTGTAATTTAGTCAATGCCAAGCTACAAGAGGCAAAATTAAAATTCGCTCAATATGATGCTCATACCCTGTGGCCAGAAGGATTCAATTACAAAAATTCGGGAGCAATTGGTCCCCAAGCCAATCTCAGTGGAGCTTTTCTAAATACAGCTTACCTCAGAGGCGCAGATTTACACGGCTGTAATCTGCGAGGTGCCTATCTCAGTGGAGCAGATTTAACTGGGGCAAATTTAGAGGGAGCAGCCTTAAGTGGGGCGAGTCTTCAGAATGCCTTTCTGACTGGTGCTTATTTACGGAATGCTATCTTAATAGGAGTCGAATTACAAGGAGCGGATTTACGAGCGGCTGACTTAACCGGGGCAAATTTAGAGCAATTAAAAAGTATTGCTGGCGCTGATTTTACCCTAGCACAAGGACTCACCCAAGAGATGAAAGCCATGCTTTGTAGTCGCGATCCCAAAGAATTAGGAACTTGGAATACTTTTACTCGTAACAATACGGCTCAGAGTCTTGGCTCTCAGGTAAGATAAATTTACACTGATTGTTGAACTTCAAGAAGGTGGCGTTCTAAATCGAACAGAAAACCGTGAATATATTCCTCAGTCCACTCCTCACCATAGAACCGCGTAAACATCCCCCTCGCCGGATCTTTTGCAGCACGATAATTAATATAACGTAGCTGTGCCTCAAGAATCTCTCCAAGTCGCTGACTATCTGTGACAGGTTGCGCTTGCTCAACCAAATCGAGATAAGCTTGAAGATAAGCCTTAAAAGCTTCAAAGACCGTAGTTTGCACAGCCTCTGTTTCCTTGGGACGAGTCCAAAGAAAAGCAGGAGAAAAGAAAGGTTTTGCCTCGTCAGGAAAATCTCCTCCCCAAGGCAACTCCTTTTGATAAGTGTTGAAAATCGGTAAAATTGGCTCTGAGTATTGCTTCTGGTAAGCCGCATCGTGAAAAAGAGGCTGCATATCTAAAGCAATTAAATGTCCCCCCGGCAAGGTTACTAAGTCCGCCCCAAAAAAGGGCACGTCATAATTTAACTGGGGGAAAATCACAAAATTAAGGACCTGGAGAGCATCACCACCCTGAACATGAGCCGCCCGAATTTGCCGTAATTTTGAGGACTTAAAACCATGACTTGTCGTCACAACCAACTGCTCTTTTTTCCCCTTCCCAGTTAGAAATTCTTTCCGATCAAAACCTGCGGGAATGGGATAGGGAGCCAAGTCAAGTCGTTCTTTTAGAACAGGGATAGCGTAATCTAAAAAAGGCTGATAAAGAGTCATTTTTAACTTATCTTACCCCCGCTGGAACTGCTAAGGGAACAGCATCTTCAAACAAAAACTCGTACAAAAATCGCTCTGACCATTCATGGCCAAAATAGCTGCCGAATAGCCCAGATGCTGGATCACGTTCCGCACTATACTGATCGTAATCTTTCTGTGCCTTCACAATCCGCTGAATCTCTTCTGGAGTGTTAAGCCGAGAGGCTTGCTCTAGCATTTGCCAATACAACTGGACATATTCTTGATAGGCGGGAAACAAACGAGTTACAACCGTTTCTGCATCAGTTTTAGCAAATAGCAAGTTCTTGGAAAAATACTGGTTCGCATCGTAAAACTTCATTTCTAAATCTTGCGTTAAATCTTTGTATTTCTCCTTAAGTGCGCTCATTGGCCCGATATATTTGTCTATATAGGCTTCATCGCGGAATAAAGGTTGAAAATCCAAGACAACCAAGATTTTCTTCTGTCCAAAGGCTAAGAAATCAATTCCTAGTAAGGGCAGATCGTAATTATAATTTGGATAAATGACACTATTGAAAATTTGTGCCGTTTCTCCAGCATCAATGTAGGTGTAACGAATCTTTCGCAATTCGGGACATTGATAGCACCAACTTTGAATCGTGGCGGGATTTTTGCCTCTTTCACTCACCACCGATTCCAACCCAGAGGGAATGGGACGACTCTCTAGAGCAAAACGTCCAAACAGTTCTTTTTCTAAGAATTCCTGAAACGGCTTAAACATAGATTAAAATTTAGCTCCTTCAATCTTTCCCTCAAAACACAATCATAAGGGATTGCCTTAAATCTTGTCTCTGTTTTTGACAAACAAAGTAATATTTCGTTACGAAACTCTGTTGTGCCCTCAGGATTTCCAAGAAAAAGCCTGTACTAACCATCATTAAACTGCTGCAATTGTAATAAATCTTAACAAAATTCCTCATAATTTTAGTCTATCCTAGTAAACTATGTGTAATTTTAATGACTATGCAATTAAGTGAAAGAGCAAAGCAATTAATTCCCCAAGCCAGAATTGTCAGTTTTGCCACTTGGAAAAACTTATATTCAGATGAAGTAATTGCCATTTTTCAAGAGGCTGACAATCAAAGCCGATATCTCACAGATGAGGATTCAGAACGCATTAAAAATCTGGCTCCTAATCTCTCTTTAATGCTAGAAAAAGCCCGATTATTGCGAGAGCAAGCTCCTAATCTTGTTGCTGATGCGAGGAAAAAGGTATTAGCCGACTTTCCCCATATCACTGAGCTTGGTAATGACCTTTATCCTCCCGAACGTGCTGAAGCCTGTTGGCGAGATTTTTGGCATTTCCTACGCTGTATCACCTATGGAATTGCAGGTAACAGTCCTCAATTTACGAGCCAAGAAGGACTCAAAAACATGGAGCTACTCTATCAAGAATTGCGGGTTCCTCTTTCGGCGATGCTCTGTGGACTAGAAGAGTTGAAAACAGTTAGCTTGCAGCAATTTAATTTTGAAGACCGGGATTTATTGAGTCTCTCTTTTGACCATTTAATCACTGGGTTAAAAAATTTTAGTCAAGCTTAATCAACTCTCACAGTATCAGATTCCTTACTATTTATTGTCTAAAGCAGCTTTTCTAAAGCAGTAGCAACGACTCGATGATTGGAGTCTTGCCGAAGTTGACTTAAAATTTCCTTAGCCTGCGGATCGTCAAAATGTTGCAAAGCAGATGCGACGTGCTGACGCATACGTTCAGACTCAGAATTAGCCAGCATTAATAACTGAGAAAGTGCAGCCTGTTCCTGATTAGTTCCGGCTAATGTACCAAGTGCATCCACAGCGGCTTCCTTGGTGGTCATATCTTCGCCAGCTAAGGCTTGCATACATACCTCAAAGAGTTCGCTTTCGCACTCCATATCAACCAACACAGCCAGAATACTACGACGAACTAACCAGTGGTCATCCTGAAAAAAAGTCAAGACTAAATGAGATGCAGCACATCGACCAAAAAGCGAAAGAGAATTAGCAGCCTCAGCTCGCACATTCGGCGTATTATCAAATTTCATGATTTGGAGCAATGCGGCGAAGGATTCAGCGGTTTGTTGTGTCCCAAATGCCCTGCTGACAAAGGAACGTACTAAGAATTCCGGGTCATTGAGTTTGCCCTCGAGCAAGGGAACGGCAATCTCTGGTGTATAATCCTTGAGAGCCGCGACGGCCTTGAGTCGATACTGAAAATCAGGATTGTTCAGAGACGTTTCGATTTCGTGAATATCCATAACCACAACAAAGTATAATTTTTCTTTATTTTAACCAAAAAGTTCCTAATTGTGCAAATAACCAAAGATATTTTAACACTTAATAACCTTGGCGGTTGTTATAGCTAAGCTCTTTGATCGAATCGAGTCTGAAAACAGCCGTACTTGAACCAATATTGTCGCAGTTCATGATGAGGTGTATGCAAACTGGCTTTAGCCTGATAGAGAATCACTTGTCGATGGTTTCCCATCCAAAGTCGTTTGGCTGGTTCAACAGAAATTAAGCACCCTCCTAGACTGTTAACACATTCCTCAAATCGCTCAACTGCTGGATAGTCTAAAGTTTCAAAAATTAGCAATTGACCGGAAAAAATTAGGTGACGACTTCTGATCCAAGCCTGAATTTTTTTACCAGCTATTGGGGGTAGCATCTTTCAGATCCTCAGCTTGAAAACTGAGTGATTTATTTTTATTTTCAAGGTTTACAGAGAAAAAGAGCGAATAATAAACTCGCTCTATAGAAAGTAGGAGATACCAAACTCAAACGAATACAAAGGTGAAGTCTAGGTAGATTTAGCCAACTTCAGTAATACTGAGAATTTTGCCTCCCATTTTCTGAATATTTTTAATTTGCTGAGACATTTGAGCATAGCTGACTTCATAGCTGATATTGCTCGCTCTGACCTTAGCACCACCAGACTTAGCAGCAGTAATCCGAAAACGTTTACCAGTTGTGCTAGAGGCTCCACTGGTACCAACGCTAGAAAGTTTGATTTTCTGAGGCAGATTGCTCGCAACCGTAGCAATTAATTGAGCTTGATTACTGCTATCGCTAGTAGCTGAGCCTCCGAGCAAAGAAACCATCCGATTAAACCCGATATTCTTGATACCAGTTTGGCTGCGAATGCTCCGAGGATAAGGCACAATATTTTCACCAAAGTTCTGGGTGTAATCGTCACTATCGATATAAGAATCGATTTCGGCTTCATAGCCTTGACCGTTACAAATTTGGACCTGTTCCGAAATCTCAGTCTGTTCTAAAGGAGGGCGACCTAGCAAATGCTTGCAGTTTAACTCGATGAACCGATAGGCAGAATTGGTGTTAAAAAATAGAGACTGATACAGGTCAGATTTTGCCACTTTTCTGACAAAATCACTCACGGTAATGTCACCATTGCGAAGCAAAGATTCGGCACTGGTGAGACGCTGACTTTCCATCACGTGAGCATTTCCTAACACCTGTCGGTAAACAGCACGAATGACGGCTTGTAACTCGTCTTCCGTTGCATTGGCTCGCAGTTCTACGGCGTCACTGACGAAAGCTGCTGTTAAACTGGACATTGTTTTTTACTAACGTTAATTAAATTTTGATTGAGACTGTCAAAAGATGTTACTGTTGGTTGAAATAGCTTAAGATATGCGAACGCATCTGTTATCTAGACAGAGGAATACTATCTGTTTCTATCGTTATCGCTTTCATGATTGCGAGGGGATAAGATAAAAATCGCGATGGTTTCCGAGAGGGTAGAGAAGCAAATCTTAACTTCTCTACCCGCGAATAACTCTATGCCTCAAGCAACTTCTGTGATGCTGACAATTTTGCCGCCTGCACGATGAATGCGCTGAATTTGCGGAGTCATATTCGCACCGGATACAAGATATTCAGTGTTACTTACTCGGCGAGGACTATCAAATTTAGACCCCTTGACTAAAATCTTGAAGGTCTTTTCGGTGGCATCTTTGTAAGCGCTGATCCGACCGCCTGTTGTGGGTAAAGTAATCTTCTTACCGCTATTGCCAGCCACAGAATCTACTAAGCGAGAAGCGGTAAAAGCACTATCAACTCCTGCATAACCTTGATACAGGGAAAGGGTGCGATTGTAGCCGATTTGCTTTTGTCCGACTTGACTTTTTGCCCCTTTATAATAAGGGACTGTATTCTCGCCAAATTTTTCTTGATATTCTGGACTATCGAGGTAAGAATCAATTTCTGCCTCGTAGCCTTCTTGGGTACACCGACAAATATGCTCAGAAAGTTCCTCTTGAGCTAAAGGAGCGCGACCCAACAAATGTTTGAAGTTTAGCTCGACAAAGCGGTAAGGAGCGCAGGATTCAAAATACCGACTGCGATAAAAGTCAGATTTAGCCACAGCGCGGACAAATTCTCGTACTGTTATCGTGCCATCGCACAACTTGGATTCTGCACTCGTCAGGCGTTCACTTTCCATGACATGCGGATTGCCCAACACTTGCTTGTAAACAGCGCGAATTACCGCCTGTTTATCATCGGAGCTGCTGGTAGGCCAAAGTTCTACTGGCGCATCTAAAACGACACTCATTGAGTTTCTCCTATGAAAAAATAACGATTCAAAACAGGGAATCAGGGATTGTAAAAAACACGCTCAGGGAGATAATTCCCCAAGTCGTTAAGGCAGAAGTTTGAGCGGTTGTTAGTTGACAGCAGTAATGCTGGAAATTATGCCGCCTTGTTTGTGGATGCGTTGATATTCTTGCGAGAGCCTTTCAAATGGTACGAGATAGGCTTGATTGCTAGAGCGAAATTTAGAGACTCGGTTGATCCCAGTCGCTGCGGAAGAACGATATCCAGTCACAGTAATGCGATAAACTTTGCCTTCTGTTGAGTTGCCTAATCCAGCACGAGTACGTGAATTAATAGCAGACTCTTGGAATGCCCAACCATCTCCAACTGCACCACCTGAAGGGGGAACTATTGGTAGGGGGGTTTGCTGAATCACGAATTTATTCAGAACAGGGGTTTTTCCTGAAAGACTGCCTTTGAGGTCGCTACTGGAAGCTCCCCGCAACAGAGCAAACATATGAGTAAACCCAACCATATTTTGTCCTGGCTGGGTTTTGTAGCCTCGGTAAAAGGGAACGATATTTTCCCCGTAGGCATTTTGGTATTCATCGCTGTCGAGGTAAGAATCAATTTCTGCCTCGAAGCCTTCAGTATCTAAAATGGTGCTATGTGCTCTCATTTCTTCTAAGCCATCAGGAACCCGACCTAGAAGATGTTTGAAATTGAGTTCAATAAACCGATAGCGAGGAGAAGTATCGAAAAAGCGAGAGCGGTAAGCGTCTGATTTTGCCAGAGCGCGGACAAATGCGCGCACACTGAGTTCACCACTTTTGAATTGGGATTCAGGAATTGTCGCTCGTTCACTTTCCATGACGTAAGCATTACCCAAAACTTGCCGATAAACGGCACGAATAATGGTTTCTACTTCTTCTTCTGAACGTCCTGGCGTCAGTTCTAAACGGGGTGTTTCTTCAAATAAACTGACTCCAAGTCGAGATGCAGGTCCAAAAACCATTGAAAAAATCTCCACAATTGTATTACAGGAAAAACTACCATACTTAGACGTTCTATTAGAAAACTTAACATAAGTTAACATTAGGTCGGATTTGGAAGCTTATTTGTAGTACAGAAAGAGGTTGAGATCTGGGCTCGGAGTCTCTGGTTGCAAAAATTTGGCTGTAGTACGAAATGCAGGATTGTAATATATGGCGAATGTGAGTTGAAATTATTAAGCCGATAAGTTATAAGATGTGAGGTAACTCAGTGGCAAAACTTTGACGCTTTTGAAAATGTAGAGAGCCAAAAGCCGAACCCCAAACCTGTTGATGAGTATTCACATCCAGTCCTCGATCGAGGCTACTCCAAGTTGTTTCTGTAATCTCGACATCACTAACTAGGTAGGTTGAACAACCTCTTTTTTCAATGAGACAAAGGTTTCCAGGTTCCACTCCGCCTCGAAACATTTCGCCGTCTCGTTTGAAAATCATGGAACAGTGATAGCGTCGTTGCAGACTATCTGGTTTAATAGTTTTGAGAATGCTTAATTCTCGTGCGGCTCCGGCGTACTGTATTGGGTCTTCGAGGCTATAATTTTCAATATAAATTTGATCTCCCTGGTCGATTAAGCGATGAACTCCCTGACGATAGGGAGTCCACAGATCGTGGTCGTAAACCTGTTCTGAATAAAAGCCAATGGCATTGAAAAATTCAAAGGGTAAGGGACGAAAAAATATCCGAATATGGGCAAATTTTTGTGGGTTATTAAAGGATTGTTGAGAGTTACTGAAATCCCCAGCCATCCACTGAGCTAAAGTGATTAAATCATTGCTTTTAACTGAATTCATAAGCTAGGAAGAAGGTAGAATAAAGTTTGAGGGAAATTAACAATTCCCTAATTCCCGGAAAGCGAACGAATCTCTGAGGAAAATGAGGCGGTTACTACTCCACTTCCTCCACTGGTTTTAATTAGGGAAACACGAAAGCGTAAGTTAGGATTAGCAAACCAGATTTTTTCTTCGGCTGCGGCGCGATCGTAGCTAGTCAACAGCACAAAAGTTCCATCCTCTGTGATGTGATAGTCACTTGCTGCGGCAATAGTTTCAGCATAACCTTGATCTCGTAATAACTTACCACGATTAGGCACATTGGGATCGGGGATTGGTACAAGAATACAACTCCCCTTAACCTCAGAATTCTCATCCCAATCTGACTCGCCCTCCCAACTCATTTGAAAAGGAATTACGGCTTGGGATGGGTCAACCTTATACAATTGGCAGAGTTCGATTACGGCCGGATCGTCCGGTGAGATAGCCACGATATCAATGACTGACTGCACAGCTTCAAAGTGTCTGAATGTCAAATGATGGGCGCTGCGCTGCGATCGCCACCTTCCTAGAGAATTTTCAACAAACTGCTTAATATTGTTCATGGAAAACATTGTACAGGGGCAAGAGCCAAAATATTCTTGTCTTCAGAACTCCACTTTTTGCGCCCCTGTCCACGAAAAAAAGTGCTTTTAGCAACAAAAGTAACAAATTGTTACTTTGTTTCTCAGGAATGAGACAAAGGGAACACCCCAGAGATATATTCAAAACCATCAAGTTAGTCACCAAGTTGACCAACTCAGATCAGAAATAATTTTTCTAAGTTAAGGAGAACTCAATGCTTGACGCTTTTTCAAGATCTGTAGTTTCAGCCGATGCCAGCACCTCGACCGTCGGTGATATTGCTGCCCTCAGAGCTTTCGTTGCTAGCGGCAACCGACGCTTGGATGCTGTAAACGCGATCGCCAGCAACGCTAGCTGCATGGTTTCTGATGCTGTTGCCGGTATGATCTGCGAAAACCAAGGCTTGATTCAAGCTGGTGGTAACTGCTATCCTAACCGCCGCATGGCTGCTTGCTTGCGCGATGCAGAAATCATTCTGCGCTATGTCACCTATGCTTTGTTGGCTGGTGATGCTTCAGTTCTTGATGACCGTTGCTTGAATGGTTTGAAAGAAACCTACGCAGCTTTGGGCGTGCCCACCACCTCCACCGTGCGTGCGGTTCAAATCATGAAGGCTCAAGCCGCTGCTCACATCCAAGACAACCCCAGCGAAAAATTTGCTGGTGCTAAGTTGCGGAAAATGGGACCTATCTTAGTTGAAGATCGTTGTGCTAGCCTCGTTGCCGAATCTTCCAGCTACTTCGACCGCATCATTTCTGCACTGAGCTAGTCCATTGCTAATCGCAATTCGCTCAGCAAAATAGAAACTACGCTCACTGTCAAAAGCACTTTAGGAGATTTAGGAAATGAAATCAGTTCTCACCACGGCTATCGCCTCTGCTGATGCAGCAGGCCGCTTCCCTAGCACCTCAGATCTAGAATCAGTTCAAGGTTCTATCCAACGCGCTGCTGCTCGTTTAGAAGCTGCTGAAAAGCTCGGCAACAACCTCGACGCAGTTGCTAAAGAAGCTTATGATGCTTGCATCAAGAAGTATCCTTACCTGAACAACGCTGGTGAAGCTAATTCCACCGATACTTTCAAAGCAAAATGCCATCGCGACGTCAAGCACTACCTGCGCTTGATCCAATACTGCTTAGTTGTTGGCGGCACAGGCCCTCTGGACGAATGGGGTATTGCTGGTCAACGCGAAGTTTATCGCGCTTTGAGCTTGCCTACTGCTCCTTACGTTGAAGCATTGAGCTTTGCTCGTAACCGCGGTTGCGCTCCTCGCGATATGTCTCCTCAAGCTTTGACTGAGTACAATGCTCTTCTTGACTACGCGATCAACTCCCTGTCCTAATTAACTGACAGGTTTGTAATGTCGTGACTGGGTAGTTTCTACCCAACAAGTCTAGGAACTCTTGGCTCGTTGCTTTACCGATGTTGGTGAGGTAAGGGTAAAGAATTCCTAGGCTTGTTATTGTGTTTTAATAGGCATATCATATTATAGTTATTGCAGAGTGCTAATTTTATGGATAAACGCTTTTTTAGTTTTTTTAATTTAACGGAAGACCAGGCGATCGCCCTTTTAGATACGCCGCAATCTGAAATCGGTGAAGAGGATTCCCGCTACATAGCTGCTTCCCACTTGATCAATTTCTCAACAGATCGATCGATCGCAGCACTGATGCGAGCAGTACAACAAACCGATCCGGTGCTGGAAAACCGGATTGTGCGCCGCAAATCGGTGGAAACCTTGGGAAGGCTGCAAGCTGTGCAAGCATTGCCGGTGATTCGCACCTGTCTGGCGGATGATGACTGCTACACGGTGGAAAATGCTGTTTGGGCGATCGGCGAAATTGGCACTCAAGATCCCGATATTTTAGCAGAAGTTGCTCAATTGCTGGATAAACCGGGACAAACCTACCGGGTAATTATCCACACCCTGACTAAATTAGATTATCAGCCAGCCGTAGCCAGAATTCGCAGATTTGTCGATGATATTGACCCGCCGACTGCTAGTGCTGCGATCGCCGCAATTTGTCGCTTAACCAGAGACTTTTCTCAAATGGGAAAAGTTGTCGCGATGTTGCAACACAAAAATGTCCTTGGGCGCAGATTATCTATTCAGGATTTGATAGATGCGCGTTACTACGATGCAATTGGCAATATTGCCAGATGTCCGGTATCTTTAGTCTTTCGGCTCAGAGGAATTAGGATGTTAGGAGAAGCAGGAATTGCTGACAAAACCCTTACCTTTGCCACGATTCAACCGCATTTGGAACAAACCTTAAGAGACTATCCAGGGGATTTAGATTTAGTGCATAGTTATGAAAAATTACCAGATTTACCGTTTCTGATTCACCAGTTATATGAAACGGATTTTGGACGTTGCTATTTAGCCGCTAAAACGATACTGGAAAATTACTCAGAGGAGGCACCAGCCGCCCTGTTTGCGGCCTTTGCTGAAGAAGCAAATAATGACTATGGAGCGCATTTTCATGTGGTAAAATTGTTTGGTTGGTTAAAACATTCTCCAGCCTACGATTTGTTATTGGAAGCTTTGCATAACTCCCAGCCCCAGTTTCAGAAATCCCGTGCAGCGGCGGCGATCGCCCTGGGGGAACTGGGAGAACAACGTGCTATTCCAGAATTGAAAGCCTGTCTGGAAACTAAAATCTGGGATTTGAAGTATGCTGCATTAATGGCACTAGAAAAACTTGGTGATGTCACGGGTTATGAAATCGCTGCAGCCGACCAAGATTGGTTGGTTCGAGCTAAAGTAGATGCTCGTACTTGTGTAACATCCGAACTATCTTAATAGGGCATAGGGCATAGGGCATAGGGCATAGGGCATAGGGCATAGGGCATAGGGCATAGGGCATCGGGCATACCTCACCACGCTTGAGAACCGCCATACAACTGTCAACTATCAACTGTCAACTGTCAACTGTCAACTGCTATAAAACCACAAAAACCATGACAACAGATGCTTTGTTTGAACAACTAAAACACCCGAATCCTCATATGCGCGATCGGGCAATGTTTGAAATTGCCGATTCCCGCGATGAAAATACAATTTCTCGACTGGTGGGCATTTTAGATGAAGAAGATGTCACCTATCGTCGGGCGGCGGTAAAAGCCTTGGGCGTGATTGGTGAAGATGCTGTGCCATCGGTGGTTGAGGCATTGTTACACAGTGATAATGTGACTGTGCGAGGGAGTGCGGCGAAGGTATTGGCACAAATTGCGATTAATTATCCAGAGTTGCCGTTTCCTGAAGCGGGCTTGCAGGGATTGAAAAGGGCGATCGACGATCCGAATCCTGTGGTTAATATTGCTTCTGTGATGGCTTTGGGGCAGATGGGTTCAAGAGCTTTTGAGATTTTGGTGGAGTCGCTGAATACAACGGATAATGTGGCGGTACAAGTGGCGATCGTGAATGCTCTTGCTTCTGTTGGCGATCGACGTTGTGTAGAAGTTCTGACTACATTTGCGAATGATGAATCCGTGGATTCTTATGTGCGGGAATCAGCGACAAGTTCTTTATCGCGGTTGGATTTGGTGATGAATTATAAGCGTGCAGATAGTTAGAGTTAGTAAGATTTTTAGCACTACTCTCGATCGCACACAGCACTTGCAGCCGACTAAGCTACGATCGAACTTTGGGCTTTGCTGATTCACGGTATGAATCAACTTTTCGCTTGAAGTTACAAAACTCACCCTCAAGCGGGCTTATAGCTATTGGGAAATCTTGAATTCATACCTCTATTCTGCAACGCCAGCTTTCAGAGTTAACAGGAGTTCATGTGGGAATGCAAATTGAACCCTACGACCCTCGCCACCTTGATGCTGTTATTCGTCTTTCGCTTCGGGCATGGACTCCGGTCTTTGATTCGATTCAGAAGGCGATGAACGCTGATGTGTACCAGGCATTCTATCCCAATCATTGGCGCATGAGCCAGCAAAAAGCTGTCAAGGATGTCTGTGCTGCGGAAGATACGAATGTATGGGTTGCTATGGATGCCGGTTCTACTGTGGGCTTTGTAGCCGTGAAACTACACTCAGAGGACAGCATGGGTGAAATCTACATGGTTGCCGTCGATCCAGACTTTCAAGGTCGCGGCATTGGTAGTGCTTTGATTGAATTCGCTCCCTGTTGGATGAAAGATGCTGGGATGTCTGTTGCTATGGTTGAGACTGGGGGCGATCCCGGTCATCAAAGAGCCCGTCACACCTATGAAAAGGTGGGCTTTGAGCTATTCCCAGTTGCCAGATACTTCAAGAAGCTTTAAGTGCAGATGTGTTGATTTGGCGATCGCCTTGTATCCTTCAAGTTAATGCGAGCTCCCGATCTTATGAGTGAAGTGGTAATTCAAACGGAGAGTCTCAGGCTGATCCTCCAATCGACTGAGGAGATCCTCACCTACATCGAGTCCCTGAGCCCTGCCGATCGGGCGGAGGTCTCACCCGATTGGCTGGCGCGGGTTCGCGCCTCGACAGCGGCAGACCCGTGGACCCATGGATTCTCCATGGTGGAGCACACCAGCGGTGCAGTCATCGGGACCTGCGCGTACAAGGGTCCCCCGGACCAAGGAGGAGTCGTTGAGATTGCTTACGGAGTAGACCCGGAGTATCAGGGGCGCGGGTATGCCACGGAAGCAGCAAGGGCGCTGGTCAATTTTGCGTTCCGTAGCGGGCAAGTCCGTCTCGTTCGTGCCCACACACGGGCGGAGAACAACGCCTCGATGCGGGTGCTCGCGAAGTGCGGGTTTGAGCGTATCGGTGAGGTGGTAGACCCAGAGGATGGCTTGGTTTGCAGGTGGGAATTACAGCCAGGAGCCGCCTAACAGTCTGTATCCTTTAACTTAATGCGATCGTCCGATCTTGTA
Source organism: Microcoleus sp. OTE_8_concoct_300 (assembly GCF_031383065.1). NCBI lineage: Bacteria > Bacillati > Cyanobacteriota > Cyanophyceae > Oscillatoriales > Microcoleaceae > Microcoleus > Microcoleus sp. OTE_8_concoct_300. The sequence continues at coordinate 21,385 of NZ_JANMZH010000278.1, forward strand.
GGTTGGGTTAAAGTATGAAACCCGACACTCATCACTGCTTCTCCACCTGAACCCGGGTGCGATCGCTCGATCGAGTCATGTTCTGTGAGGCATGTAGCAATAGTCCGGACAGTTTTCAATCACTAACAGCAGAATGCGGGTTTCAGCCTTCTCAGTTAGGTCAAATGCTAACGGTAGAATGAGGGTTTCAGCCTCGGTCTCAAAAACTGTCCGGAGTATTGATGTAGAATTAAGTTATTATTACATAATACTCTGTTATAAATTAGACGGAGAGCTAGCAGTGCGAACGATTCTTGGTGGTTGGATTAGCATTCTTTTAGGGTTAAGTGGTTTGTGGTTTACTGTCAACCCAGATGTCACCCAGTTTTCAATTTTTCAAGTTGTTCTTCTGACAATCAGTGTTCTTGGAATTCTGTTCATGATCTACTGGGATATCCATTCCTATTTGAAGAGGAGGCCAAAGCTTTACCGCACAACCGAACAAATTGATCGGTATATGTATGCTTGGATTTCTCAACGTGGACGAGTATTAATCTTTACTCGTGATATGAGCTGGGCTACTTCAAACGAAATTAAGAAGTTACTAATGAATAAAGCAGACAGAAGAGAATTAGAAATTTGCTTGCCAGAGCCTACCCTTCTCACTAAAGAACTTGCTGCTGCTGGAGCAGAAGTTCATACTTACACTTCATTCAATGACTCTCCTTACTCACGTTTCACCATTATTCGCTACGGGAAAGATGATGCTCGTATAGCAATCGGGCGTAATGTAGACGGACTACATCGAATTGATGAATATTCTTATGGCTCAGATCCTGTTTTCTCTATTGCGTATGATTTAGTTAGGCTCGTTAAACATTATTCATCTTAGGAGAAGTAAAGTTGACAGAATCAATTCGTCCAACACATAAAAGCCGTGTTGAAATTGAAAGAGAGTGGGATACTATTGCCCCTATTCGGGATACTCAAATATCACAAGGCAAAGATATTAGCTTTCTTAAGGTACTCCTCCCAGCGATTGAAAAACTAACGATTAATAGTAATTTCAGTCATGTTCTTGATGTCGGTTGTGGAGTTGGTTTTGTAGCGGAAGCGTTTTCAACGAAGGCTAATTATATTGTGGGGGTAGACATAAGCAAGCGGAGTATTGAACTTGCACAGAAACGGCTATATGGTTCGCGTCATGCTCATTTTTATTGTAGAAGTGTAGAAGAATTTGCTCAGCAAACTGCACCACATAGCTTTTCTCTCGCAATTGCCAACATGACTTTGATGACAGCCCTTGATTTGTTATCTTTGCTGCGATCTGTAGCAAGGTTACTTCGTGCTGGTGCCCATTTTGTTTTTACAATTATACATCCGTGTTTTTGGTCATCTTATTGGGGTTATGATGCCGCCGATTGGTTTCACTATAATCAAGAGATAGTGGTAGAAGCACCTTTCAAAATCAGCTTTGATGCGGTAGACATTGTAACTACACATGTTCATAGACCTCTTTCGCAATACTTCAGTAGCCTTATAGAAGTTGGCTTTATTATCGAAGCTGTTCTTGAACCTTTTCCGCCTCCAGATACAGATCCAGAGTATATCCGCAACTGGAAGCAACCACGATTTCTAGCTATTCGGTGTGTTCGTGAGTAAAGAATGAAGTCCAATCAGCTAACAACCGCGTATACCGGATCAACCAAGATGCTCTCTGCTTCGCTTTGAGTCCCTTGCAACCAGTAATGCTAACCGTTAGACCGCTATGTATGCGGCATAAGCTACAGGTTGTAATCAAATAAAGGTTGATCGTTGGAGGTTCTAATTGGAACTTCTAGAGATTGCAAGTACGACCAATGCTTGGAGAGTGAAGTGCGATCGCTAGATTCACAGTTTGAAATCTAAGTTCGCGATCGCATCCTATCTTTCTATTTACTCCTTTAGAGAGAGGAAAGTTATAGAATTGGGTGCTAAAAAGCGCTCGAATCGTCCACCAATTTGAAGCATCTTTTTTTTACTTCTCAGATGCGGAATGCTAAGGAATTTAAGCTGCAAACAATCAGAGGGGATTTGTTGTGAGATCTCAAAGGCTGCAATCACTGTTTCGCGATCGCTCGATCGTTCTCCGCTTCTTGCTCATTGCCCTTGTCGTTTCAGCCTTGCTGTTCATCTCTAACGCAAGCTTGTTTAAGACTTCTGCGATCGCACAAATCCCGATGCAACCCACGATCGAATCCCTGTAGTGCGTTGATTCAGAGAGATTTTGCACCCATGAACGATGCCCCTACCGCAATTGTGTCAGCTCAAATCGTTTCTTCTACGGCTCAAACACCACTCTCCGCAAAAGCGATCGCCACCGCATTCTATGGAGAAAGTCCGGGTTACTCCTACTTCCAGGGCTGGAAATACCAAGAACAACTACTCATCAGGTGTGGCTTTGGACAGCCAATTCTTGATAGTCCTGTCGAATAGGAATCTGAATAATGAACTCTGCGCCCTGACCGGGATGAGAAACACACTTCAACTGTCCGCGGTGTTTTTCTACCACAATCTGGTAGCTGATTGACAGCCCCAGACCAGTGCCCTTCCCTACAGGTTTCGTCGTGAAGAAGGGGTCGAACACCCGCTGGTACACTTCCTCTGTCATACCGGGGCCATTGTCGCAAATGCGAATCACAACAAATTGGGGACCTTTCCGGGTCGGGGCGAGGTTGTGGGAATCCACCTCAACCGAAGAAACTGTAGAGCTTTCGGCAAGGGGGGGATGGGAAATCGGGGATTTTTCTTCTTCCGCATAGCCCACTGAGGTGCGAATCGCGATCGCCCGCAGTGTTTTTTGGTTACTGAGAGCCTCAATCGCATTCGCCAGTAAATTTACAAACACCTGGTTCAGTTGGCCCGCATAGCACTCCACCAGCGGCAGCGCGCCTTACTCTTTAATGACTTGAATAGCAGGCTGGTCTAATTTAGCTTGCAGTCGATGCTGCAAAATCAGTAGGATGTTATCGATCCCCTCATGGATATCGACCTCTTTCATTTCCGCTTCATCCAGTCGCGAGAAATTTCGCAGGGAGAGGACAATTTCGCGAATTCGGTCTGCCCCCACCTTCATCGAATCCAGCACTTTGGGTAAGTCTTCCATCAAGAACTCTAATTCGATCGCGTCCATCTCCTCTTACGACGAGATTCCGGAACTAGCCCCAATCGATGAGTTGCAGACATTTGTAGGTAATAAAAAAACAAGATGTGGATCTGTACCTCAGTAAATAAGGGATTTGCAGGGATTGTGGCGATGACTATAGGAGACCGCTCGGCAGAAACATTTAAGCCTTTATGGAAAATTATTAAAGGGTAGAAATGTTTTTTTTATGCCACAGATGGTTATGCTGTTTATCCCAAGTTTATTGACGAGGCTGACCACATTGTTAGTAAAAGTTATAGCAATCCTAAATCATTTGTGAATTTCTTACTCCCGGACCGCGGCTTCGGGGAGGGCTGGGGTGGGGTTAAAAATTTATGACTCCTGCAAGGATTGCTATATATGACCCGCCTTTAGGGAGGAAATACAAAGTTTTTGGCATTACTTAGCACGCTTGCATAGAAAAAATCTTTGCTACTCTAAGTCTCTCTTGATGTTGACCATGTCAATTAGATTAGTCATTTATTACTTGAAGCATAAAACCGTGCTTATTCCTCGCCCAAATATTTTTGTTTCTTGATAAAGACTCCCTGTAGCATACCACAATTGTGCAACGCCCAAGTCAGACCTAGGGATTTTAAACCTGTCATGGGTTAAAACTTTTGCGGCCTGCGGGGCAGCCTTGAAAACTTTTTTCTATCCGATCGTCGCTTTGATATCTTCTGCGGTTATTTTGTGGTAGTCAACCCAGTCGGCAAGGTCTAACCCTTTACTCTTTGGTAGATTTCCCCAAGCTTTAGATACAGGGAAAGCGTAGAGCCAGAGAGCGTGGGGGAATTCTTGATTCAATAACTCAGCGTGTTTGATTCCCGGCTCATCACGATCGGGAACGATAACAACCTTTGCGCCCTGTAAATTGCTTGTGTCAGTGCTTCGCCATTTACTAGAGCCACCAATGTTACAGGTCGGTTAAACCTAAATCCCACAAAGCATCGGCGCAAGATTCCCCTTCGACAATGAAAATAAGTTCATTATGTGCGATCGGCTTTCTGACTTCGGCATAGCGGTAAATAGGGATATTCTCACGGGCTATTACCCCCTCGATACCTACCAACCAGCCAATTTGCTTCTTATGCTAACCCCAGCGCTCTTGATGCCAGTTAGGCTTGCCACCTTTACCATCATTGAATCGCACAACACGCACCAGAGGAGACCCATCACGAGCAGGATATTCCCAGTAGCGAGTTTGACCGGGGCGAGTCGCTTTCTTTTCTTGAGGACGGGCGTAGTAAGTTTTGCCATCTTTATCAGCCTTGCTTGTGGTTTCCCAACCAGTAGCGGGTGGTTGGTCGGGGTTGCAGACTGAAAGCTCGCCGCTGGAATAACACCAGTCTGGTTTTGCACAGTGCGGGCAAGGATTGGTTTCAGTGGCTTCAACAAGATTTCGACAAACACTTGAAAGTTAACCGTAGATCAGAGTATCATTAATTGTACATGATAATTTTACGGCGTTACTCATCTATCTACGGTATGAAAGGCTAAATATAGAAGTCATAGAAACCAGTATCCACAAAGATTCTGGTTTTCAACTTATTTGTTTCATACCCTGATTAAGCAACGCCCACCGCATCTAGCGATCCCCGTGTAATAGAAAGATTCAAGGCGGTTTCAACCGCCGAATCGTTTGCCATGAGCGGGTTCAAGTCACACTCGTTTCGCACTTACCGAGCATTTTTATGAGTCACATGATATTCTCAGACACTCTTATTTTGCTTCGACCTGACTACCTGCCTAGTAGCCATAAAGTAAACGAGTCTAAGGATAAGTTAACTACAGTAATCAATCTGCTCCGCCAAGCTTTAGCTGAAACTTCCCAACAGCGTGCTTTCACTACTATCAACCTGGCATTGGACATACTCGGCCCAGTGGAAGTCATTGAGACTGGGGAAACCCTCCCCACCAATACATCCCTAAAAACATGGCAAATCGAGGATTTCGATCAATTTTTCGGTTTAAAGCATGTGCAGGCAAGAGATCCTGCTGAATGTTTAGTTGCAAGTATTTTAACAGCCTATCGAGCTTGGCTTGAGTTAAATCGCTGCACTTCACACGAATCAGCAAAGTTGGACGTAGAAAGTCAAAAAAATGGTTTCAAAAGCTGTGTGAGCCTATTGGTTAGAGTCTTCAACCTGGATTTAGAAGAAAAATTATGACTAATGTTGAGGCAAGGGAAATTTGGAAGAAATCTCATTGGATGTTTTCTATTTACACCCAGTGTCTGATCGTCTGCCTTAGTCGCTTTGAAAGGGAGATAGAAGTTGGAAACATAAACAATGCAGGAATTGAGCTAGAAACTGCAGCAGAACTTATGCTTGCATCAGCTAGAACGATGGATCTAGCCGGAAGTTTTAGTCAGCAGGTGTTCCAAGATCAGGTTCGTCCGATGATGATGCCCCCTAACGTTAAGTCGGAAGATTTTAGTGCACTTATGCACTTGGATCATGCTCATCTTATGACTGTATTGAAGACTATTCAGCCTCTTTACAAGACACTGCCTGTCTCCCTTCAACCTCAGCACAACAAATTTATCTCAGCCTATAAAGTTGTTTGTGCTTCCCACAAAACTGTTTGTGAAAAATTTGGGGGCGGTGAGGCGGGGAGCTTACGAGCGCCCGAACACACAGCAGTAGATATGCTAGATAAATTCGAGCGGAACCGCTTGCGGCTTATAGATCCAAATGGTCAAGCAGGGGGTGGGTGTCCATTTCACAGCAATAAATCCTCATAGTACAATACTTCGGACAGTGTGTTATTGCCAACCATAAAATAAGGGTTTCAGGGCGATGGCGCCATCGACTTCCTAACGGAAAATCAAGGGTTTCAGACTAGCATCTAAAAATAGTCCGGACTATTGATAGTAGAAAGTAATGGTTGAGATTCACTTTGACAAGACCATTTTTATTCCACCTTTCGGTGCTGGGTTGTAATGATAACTAACTTCAAAAACCACGGCAGAACGCTAGACCTTGAAGTTATGCTAAATAAATTGTACCGTTAAAATGCCAGCACACAGATGACCTTTTAGCAATAGGTGTAAGGAGATTCCTCAATGCAACGAATTCTTGAACCAGAAGTGATGGATACGTCGGAAGAGGCTATTGAGTACGACGCAATGGACTTCACGACAGTAAACACCGCATTTGCACAACGTACTAGCGAGTTGGCACCACAATCGGGTCTCGTTCTCGACGCAGGTACAGGTACTGCCCGCATTCCCATCTTAATTTGCCAGAAGTGTCCCCAGTTGCAGATTATCGGCAGCGACCTGTCAAAAAATATGCTGCTTATTGCCTCAAAGAATGTAGAACAGGCTGGCTTACAAAAACAGATTTCTCTGGAATTAGCCGATTCCAAGCAGCTTCCTTATCAAGACGGGCAGTTCGATATGGTTATTTCAAATAGTATCGTCCACCATTTGCC
>NZ_JANMZH010000332.1:0-42268 GCF_031383065.1 Microcoleus sp. OTE_8_concoct_300
CAAGTCCAAGCTGACCTTTCTAAAGTTTTATTGGCCGGTGTTAGAGGTCTTGTCATAATAATTAGTTATTGGGCATCGGGCATGGGGCATGGGGCATCGGGCATGGGGCATCGGGCATGGGGCATCGGGCATCGGGCATCGCCAATTGCGACTCGCACACTCTCCCCCAGTCGAACACTCTCCCCATCTGGCACTCTCCCCCAACCGACATCCGGAATCACGGCCAACCTGTCGAAGAACATACTCAGATACCTTCTAGTAAGACAAGATAAATATCATGGCACTGAAACCCGAGGCTTATTTTGGGGTGACAGATCACGCAACTATTGAAATTCCTCAAGAAAATTTTCGTTCTGTCCTCAGTCAAATAGAAGCTGAACTCCTCTGTAGCGAGACCTATAGCCAGGCTCTAGCTAGCTTGCAAACAATGTTGGGATCAGCAGCCTCCGCTGCCGAAATTTTAATTAGAGCAGTTAGCAGAGAAGCCGTCAAGCTCGCATTTGACCTGTTTCCCCAAGAAAACAAAATTGAACTGCAACTAGCCGAAGAGAGTTGGGCTACTGTAAGTCCCGCCATTGGGACGGAGACAGAATTTAGAGAATTGGAGCCACCAGTACCTGTTCCTGTCTTCTATTGGCGCACCGCTAGTGTGGAAGCGCCCCCCAAAACCGAATCCGACACTGAAAATTCCGCTCAAGACACTAACACTTCTGAAGACAGCAAGCAAGCGCCCCAAGACGAAAATAAAATCGAGTCGGCTGCACCGGAAACTGTCACCGTCCCCGGAAAATCCTTCCCAGGGTTCGGTTTTCCCAAGAAGCCGAAAAAACTCACCAAGGAAGAAGAAGCAGCAAAAGCAGTTCAACAGCGAGAAGAGTGCCTGCGGGAGTTGGGTAGAGAATTGCGCAAGGGACGGCAAATTCGCTCCCTATCCCTCCAACAACTCCACAGTCAAACTCTCGTGCCGCTGCACCACATCGAAGCGATCGAAAATGGGGAAATCGAGAAACTACCCCAAGATATTTACGTTAGAGGTTTTATCCGCAGGCTCGGCGACGCCTTGGGACTAGACGGTAGCGCGATGGCGAATGCTTTGCCCAAACCTGCTCCGAGCCCAATTCCCAGTATGTATTTGTCAGTTTCCGATTCCGAGTCAGCCGAAGGCTTTCAAATGCGTCCGGTGCATTTGTACGTCGGCTACACCGCTTTGATGGCTGGGGCTGTAGGGGGTTTGGGTTGGCTGTCGCAGCAACCCCTGATGCCAGGAGCACAGGCAGTACCTCAAACGCAGGTGACACCGCCAGCCTCAGTTGCACCGGCTCAGAAAAGCCAAGAAAAAGCACCTCAACCAGGTTTGAAGAAGTCTAGCAACGGGGGAATGATTGTGGGGGCTGACATGGCGCCGCCGGAGGTGATTTTTGGTTAGTGTTTGTCGGGCGATTGATCGCCCGACAACATTCCTCGCCTAGGCCCAGTCTCAGAAACCCGGTTTCCTGGCTTACCTGCATATGGATACTTGCTTGAAGACTTGACATCCTCCCCCACCTCAAAGGTAGGGGAATTCCGAAACATCACTATTTGGGTTTCTGCTTCATAGCAACTGCAGCTGAAGAAAGAAAGAGATTTGGTCTTATGTTCGCTCCACAGACGCTCCACGGTGTGTCCCACCGCAAAAAAAAGGAAACAAAGCAATGCTTATTCAGTTAACGTGATTCAGGGATGTTTGCCACCCCTCCCGCTTATCCTGGTGTGCCAATTTTTCTTCGTCGCTGCCAGTCTCGCAGGCTTTGGTGTTAGGCTTTATGTCTCCATTGTCCAGGTCGGCCCGCGACCACAATTATTGTACTATGCATTAAAAAGCCCTCTTAGAAAGACGGGGTTTGGGCCCTCCGCTTCGCTCCGCCCATTTTCTTGATGAGTGGTGGAGAGCGATCGCGATTTAAATTTTAGTTCAATCTCCCACTTTCATCGATCGGTGGAGTCAAATCTCAAATCTCAAATCTCAAATCGTCCAGCCTGGCACCCAAAGTGAATTTTAAACTGCATCAGGAAACTCGATATGTGCGATAAACTATCTATTTGACCACTGCTAAAAGAGGTTTCCGATAAGGTCAGTAACTCAGCCCTAAAGGGATTGAGCTTGTAAGAGAGATCGAAGCAAGCTGTACTGACCCGCCTAAGTCTTAACTGACTACGTTATTTGGGTCACGACACCGGAGAATGCGACGCTAGTTTTCCGCCCTGTCGCTTGTAGTTAAACAGTCTTAAAGTCACTGAGATAGTGCTGCAAGCTTAACAAGCCTTTATAACATTGGCAAAGCGAACGTTACCTAGAAATAGGCCGGAGACAACCATATCTCCTTGAGGGGCAACCATACCCCTCTCCCCGTAAGGGGATTCAAGGCGGTTGAAACCGCCAGGTCGTTTCCCTCTCTAGGCTCAAGCCGCTGAGTTTCGCACTTACCGAGTATTTTTTATGAGTTCCCCAGCCACCGCTGCTTTCTCCGATCTCGATCCGCTATCTACTCAGTCCCCAACAGTCACGAGTTTGGCGCCACCAGACAGTGCTTTGGTAACGGCGGCTCCACTGCCACAAAAATCTTGGACAATAGAAGATAGTGAGAAACTCTACCGAATTCAAGGTTGGGGCGAACCGTATTTTTCGATCAATGCAGCCGGTCACGTTACCGTCTCTCCCAAGGGCGATCGCGGCGGTTCCCTCGACTTATGCGAACTGGTAGAATCCCTCAAACAACGAAATTTGGCTTTGCCCCTGCTGATTCGATTTTCTGATATTTTGGAAGACCGAATCGAGCGCTTAAATTCGTGTTTTGCCAGAGCGATCGCTCGCTACAATTACAAAAATGTGTATCGCGGTGTTTTTCCAGTCAAATGCAACCAGCACCGACAATTAATTCAAGATTTGGTGCGATTCGGTCAACCCCATCACTTCGGATTGGAAGCCGGCTCGAAACCGGAATTAATGATAGCTTTGGCGACTTTAAAAACCCCAGGCGCTTTGTTAATTTGTAACGGTTACAAAGACCGCGAATACATCGAAACTGCTATTTTGGCGCAGCGGCTAGGGCAAACTTCCGTAATTGTGCTGGAGCAAATTGAGGAAGTAGAACTCGCAATCGCCGCGAGCATTGCATTAGGAATTAAACCGATTTTGGGAGTGCGAGCAAAACTCACTACCAAAGGCGTTGGCCGCTGGGGAGGCTCCACGGGCGATCGGGCAAAATTTGGCTTGACAATTCCTGAAATTATCCGCGCAGTGGGCGAACTAAAAAAAGCTGGAATGCTCGATTGTTTGCAGTTACTGCACTTCCACATCGGCTCTCAAATTTCCTCAATTAGCGTCATTAAAGACGCCATTCGAGAAGCCAGCCACATTTATGTAGAATTAGCTAAATTGGGAGCTAATATGAACTACTTGGACGTAGGCGGCGGACTCGGCGTTGACTACGACGGCTCTAAAACCAACTTCCACGCTTCCAAAAACTACAATATGCAAAACTACGCTAACGACGTAGTAGCGGGAGTGAAAGATGCCTGCGACGAGCGGAAAATCCAGGTACCAATTATCATTAGCGAAAGCGGGCGGGCGATCGCTTCTCACCAATCAGTGTTAGTTTTTGACGTACTTGGTACTAGCGATGTCCCCAGAGAAGTACCAGAACCAGTAGACGAAAACGCCCACCAAATTCCGCGCAATCTCTACGAAATTTACCAATCTATCAGTCCAGAAAATTACCAAGAAGTTTATCACGATGCTATCCAATTCAAGGAAGAAGCAGTCAGTTTATTTAACTTAGGCTATTTGGGAATTGCGGAACGGGCGAAAACCGAACAGTTGTACTGGGCTTGCTGCAATAAAATACAGGCGATCGCGCGGCAAAAAGAATATGTATCGGAGGATTTGGAAGATTTAGAAAAGGTGATGGCGTCCATTTATTACATCAACTTATCTGTTTTCCAGTCAGTACCGGACAGTTGGGCAATTAACCAATTGTTCCCAATTATGCCAATTAACAGACTCGACGAAGAACCAACTCAGCGCGGTATTTTAGCCGATCTCACCTGCGACAGCGATGGCAAAATCGACCAATTTATTGATTTGCGAGATGTGAAGTCGGTTTTGGAACTGCATACTCTCAAACCTGGAGAACCTTACTATTTGGCGCTATTTTTGGGAGGTGCTTATCAAGAAATTATGGGCAATCTTCACAACTTATTCGGCGATGCAAATGCAGTTCACATTCAGCTAACACCTTCTGGCTATCATATCGAACACGTTGTGAAAGGAGACACTATGAAAGAAGTCCTCAGCTACGTACAGTACGATGCAGAAAGTTTGGTTGAAAGCATCCGCCGTCAGACAGAAGCAGCTTTGCAGCAAAATAAAATTACTCTTTCCGAGTCCCAACTTTTGCTGCAAAATTATGAGCGGAGTCTCAGCCAATATACTTATCTTCAGTCTTAAAATGTAGGGTGCAACCCAAGCACCTTACCAGAATTGAAAGGTGACATAATAACTGTAAAAGTAGGGTGCGCACTGCGCACCTTACTTTGAGTAATTAGCAATTACCAATTAGCAATTACCAATTATCCACTATGACCGAGAATTTCAGATATCGCGCGCCGCTCTTCTCCGTGGTGAGTCGGTAAAACTTGGCGAGCGTCAGTAATCAGCCAATCGAGAGCCGCCGCTTGCAAATCGATCGCAGCCCCGGTTTTATCAACGCAGTAGCGCCCGAACACCAGTTTATCAACCAACCGCACATCGGAACCCAAACGGGAATACTCAAAAATCACGCTGTTTTCCACAGTCGCGCCCTTGCAAAGCCAACAATTTGGGCCGATCATTGTCGGGCCGACAATTTTTGCTCCATCCTCAATGATCGTCATCCCGCCAATGTAAACAGGTCCAGTAATATCAACCTTATCCCAGTTGACAGCTACATTCAAACCAGCGTAAATGCCGGGGCGCACTTCAATTCCCGGAATCGAAACATTTTTAACTTGTCCCAGCAGCACGCTCTGAATTGCCCGCCAATAGTCAGGAACTTTGCCGATATCCACCCACTCAAAGTCCATGCTAATCCCGTAAAAAGGCGCGCCTTCTGCTACTAGCGCTGGGAATAACTGCGAACCGATATCGTACTCCTGGCCCGAAGGGATGTATTTGAATATTTCTGGTTCAAAAATATAAATACCCGTGTTGATGTCGGTACTCAGAGCTTCTTCTACAGAAGGTTTTTCTTGGAAAGCTTTAATTTTGCCAGACTCGTCTGTTACCACGACTCCATAACTGGGAACCTCCTCGCGGGGAACCGATTTCATAACAATAGTAGCAATCGCCCCTTTTTCCCGATGCCACTTCACAGCAGCAGTCAAGTCTAAGTCAATCAAAGCGTCGCCGCACAGCACCACGAAAGTATCGTCAAAAAACGGCGAGAAGTCCTGAATCCGTTTCATGCCACCAGCCGAACCGAGAGCCTCTCCAATCATTTCTCCCTCCTCAATTCGCCCTTCAAAAGAATAGGCAATTTGTACCCCAAACTTTTGACCGTCGCGGAAGTAGTTTTCAATCACGTCTGCCAGGTGGGAAACATTGACCATAATCTGGTCAAATCCGTGCTGGCGGAGCAATTCAACCAAAAACTCCATCACTGGCTTTTGCAGGATGGGAATCATCGGTTTGGGTATTGTCTGAGTAATGGGACGGACGCGAGTGCCTTTACCGGCCGCCAGAATCATCGCTTTCATTATTAACTTCCTCAACCCTGTGTTAAGTGATATCAGCTCAACAATTAGATGCTAGCGGTTGCGATCGAATCGATCCATCGCGGCAAAATCCTGACCTGTTTATAGGCCACATCGTACCAGGCTATCAATCATTTATTCCTAATTTACCTAGATTTAACTAACCAGAAATCAGAAATAATATCAAGTCCGGGTGAATGCACGTACAATTGGCCCGGGAGCGGGTTCGCCCGGATAGCTCTCAAGAGTTCCAGAGACTGGTAAACCCGCCCCGAAACCCGATCTGATGCCGCTCCAAGCTCAAAGCGCCCGGATTTTGAGGTCTTGGTAAAACTCCTCTTGAAGCAACTCTACTTTAGACTGAGCCGACAGCAGTAAAAGTGCCCAAAAAATGCCCACGCGGTCATAATTTGACAAGTGAACTTCCCCAGTCGATACGGGGAGTTCTGGGTTGACAGGAGAGTGCAAATCGTTATGATGCCAGAGTTCGAGCAATTTGTCCAAGTCGAGCCAACCCTCGTCTATTTCCGGGCCCCGCTGAGCCAGAAACCGCTCGAGTTCGCTAGCAGTTTCTACGAGGTTTTCTTGGTGAGCTAGGTCAAAGATAGCCTGGGCTGCTTGCGATCGCATTTTTGAGGTAGGGCGACGCCGGGGGGCCACTGTCTGCTCCATTGCTGCTTTCATCAGCTGCAACTGCTCAATCATTTCTGGCAGAGTCACCGGGCGTTTTTGCGGTAGTTGAGCTACACCGCGACGGCGCAATTGCCGCTCCAAATGCTGCGGCAAGTGTCGCCCTCCTGAGTGCTCTGCGTCTTCGAGTGCCGGCTCGTCGGCAGAGTCGGGATTCGCGGGGGGTTCTGAGAGGACGATACTTTCTGCTTTGAGCAACACCAGCATTGAAGCGTACAAAAACGCTTGGCCGGAGTGGGATAAATCGGAGAAATCCTTACTCGGATCGGCATCGCAGGCGTTCGTAAGCTTGCTCAAACATCGATCGAACACTTCAATTACCTTAACGTCCCAAGGATCGATTTCTCCCCGTTCTGCTAGGTCAATTAAAATTGCGATCCCCTCGGAAATCGTTTCTAAGCCATTTTGGTCTCGGGAAACGGCCATTCGATTTTAGATTTTAGATTTTAGATTTTAGATTTTCCCTCTCCGGAAACGAGAGAGCATATCAAGTTAATTGGCGGTCATTGAAGCCGCTTTGACCTCAGTCGCTGCTGTTTCTAAACTTGTGGTTTCTGCACTTTCTAACAAAGGTTGTTTGCCTTCTACTTCGGCTTTATAGCGTTCAAGATTTTGTTCTAATTCCTGAATCCGCTGCTCTTTTTCGCGAACTTGGCGCAGTTCTTGGCGCGACGCGAGGGTTCGCTGCATTCTCGACCACAGACTGAACAGCCAGGCTAGAATTGCTCCCAATCCGGTCGCTACAATTAGTTCTACGCACAGCGGAGCTTTAACTTGGACGCCTTTAATAACTTGAATCGCGATCGGCTGTGTATTTTCGATGCTGAAAAATACTAGAGCCAAGCAAATCAGAAAGATGAAGAAGAAATTTAGCGCTCGCATTTTCTCTGTTCCTAATTCTCAATTCAGGTTAAGCAAATTCTTAGCCCTTTGTCAACTGTTTTTTGGCAGATACTGCCAGTTTTTTTGATAATATCAAATCTGGTCAATTAACCATAATATCCGGGGATGGGCGGGTTTATTGGAACTCTGAGAGTTGATTGAAGAGATTGGTTAACCCGCCCCGGGAAGACCTATCCTCTTTAGGTTTGACCGATGTTTTGGGGTTTCTTGCCGATTCCCAACGCTGGCAATATTTGATATTTCAAAGCAATGCCCGCCGCCACAAATAAGGCAATAATCAGCGCCCCAATTCCTACGGGGCTGGGAATCCAGAATATCGCCTCCAAATAGTTAATTTCCCCTGGTTTGAGCTTCCACACTAACTGTTTTCCCTGCTGATAGCTTTCGGGAACCAGCGCACCGGCGACTGTTTCAATACTTTTTGCGCCCCAAGGTGTGTTCAAGCTAAAGTCTAGCTCCAAAAGTCCCCCCGGACTCAGCAGCAGACTGCCGTTAGAAGAAAGCAGAGAAAGAGAGCGCAAATCCAATTCCAAACTCAACCTATTTCGCAGCACCAATAACAAATTATTCTGCTTGACATTCAGGTGAGATTCAAATTTCGGCAAATCGGTTTCTAGCGGACTTGCAACCCGAGATTTTGCGGTTTGTGCGATCGGATTGTAAAATTGGTTGAACTTGTCTTGCAACTCGGCTCCATTATTGAAAGGAATCCTCACTAGAACTTCTGTCTGGGAAAGCCGTTTAGTTTTTCCGTCGAGCAACCTCACCCTGCGTTCTACGCTTTTCAACCATTCTGCAACTGTTTCGCTGCTGAAGCTCGTCAACCTTTCCCCTAGTTTAATGTGCTGCACGATTTCGCCGCGAGTTTGACTCTCAAAGTTTACCCCGACATCGTACTGAACGCATCCAGTCACTAGATTTAAAACGCAAAAAACCAAAGGTAAAAGAAAGAAAAAATTCTTTTTCTTCTTCCCTGTTCCATCCTTGACATTTTGCTCTTTCATGATACATTTTTTCCTATTTTTACCTATTTGCATGAATTAGCAAAGCGTTGAATTGCCGATACTGTTTCTATGTTTGTTTAACTGGTTCCTAGGCTCTGCCTGGGAACCAATGTCCAGAGGCTTTGCCTCGCAAGCTTTCATCCAAATTCGAGGCAGAGCCTCATCATCTGTATTACCAGGCAGAGCCTGGTAACGAGTAAATTAACCGCACTGAGTTTGTTTTGCACGTTAACTGGTTCCTAGGCTCTGCCTGGGAACCAATGTCCAGAGGCTTTGCCTCGCAAGCTTTCATCCAAATTCGAGGCAGAGCCTCATGATATGTATTACCAGGCAGAGCCTGGTAACGAGTAAAACTGCACTGAACTTATTGCCTGGAAGCTACACCCAAATGTTGAAACAGCATACTCGGCAAATATGCCGCACCGCCTACCCATTCGGCTTCGCTGCTCAAATCTGCCAAATTTTTAAAGGCTTCAAAAATGCTGCCTGCGACCATTGTATTCTTGACGCGACCGACTATTTTGCCTTTTTCTACTTTATAGCCTAAGTCCAAATTGACAGAAAATTCGCCAGCTAACTGATTGGACTGACCGGCTCCTAAAACCTGCTCTACTATTAGACCTTCGTCCATGCTAGCTATCAAGTCTTGAGTGGGGGTATTTCCGGGGGAAATGCAAAAGTTAGTCAAATCAGGGCCTGGGCGAGACAATCCGCCACGAAAACCGTTGCCGGTTGATTGTACACCGGCGCGAGCGGCCCACCTGCGATCCCAATAAAATCCGGTGACAGTACCTTTGTCTATCAAGATTTTGCGGGTGGTGGGGGTACCTTCGTCGTCAAAGGGACAAGCAGAAGGGCCTAAAGTGGGGTCTTCAAAAAAGGTAAAGCGTGTGTCAAATAAGGTTTCGCCGATTTTGTCGGCTAGGGGAGAGGCTTTTTGAACTACTGTTTGACCTGAAAGGATGGTATCAAACAAGCTGCCGAGGGTGCTAGCGGCGGCTCTGGGGGTAAATAATACTGGGTAGGAACCGCTGGTGATGGTGGCTGATTGTTCGGCGAGGCGGTATTTTTCGAGGAGTGATTGGAGGATGCTGTTGGTGTCTAGGGGACGATCGCGCGCTAGGTCGTAACTGTATGCTTGCATAAAGTCTTCTCCCTGTACCAAATTTCCCGCGATCGAGCCGCTGACTATTTGGCTGCTTCTTTCGGCATACAGGTCTTGCGTGGTGGCAATTTTCACTCTGCCGCTGCGGACGTGAAAGCCGACATCTACCATAATATCGGGATTGTAGGCGTGAACTTGCTCGATGAGGTTTTTGCCGTTTTCGACTAATTCTTGAGTTGTGGGTGGAGTGTAGGTGGTTTCCGGGCCTTTTAGGTGGAAGTTGGAGGCGAGTTCAAATTCTGCGGGATCGCCGATTTCGGCTGTTTGAATCGCTGCATCGACTAAATCGTCTACCCGCGTTAAATCGGTGGAACTAGCAAAGCCGATTTTGCCTTGGTAAATCAGGCGGAGTGCTACGCCTTGCAGTGCTTTGGTTTGCAGGGATTTGAGGCGATTGTTTTCAAATTCGATGGGGGTGTCTTGACTCGACAGGTAGTATACTTCCGCGGCATCGGCGCGTTGAGAGGCCAATTTCAAAATCTGGTCTACGGTTGAATCGCTCACAATAATCGCCTTTCTGGTGTGGTCTTTTTTTTATTTTAGCAATTATCGCTATTCAACTTCTGACTCCTGCCTCATGCTCGATAATTAATCGGTGTATCCGTGTCAAAATCAGTGTCGTTCCTTACTTCTTCCTTCTCCTATAATTGTAATTCACACTGTTTAAAAACATAGTTAACGGCTGCAAACAGTCGCTCTAAGTCCTGAATTGTATAGAAAAATTTATTTTGAGTAAACATTTCTAATTTCAGCTTGCCAAACTGCCACATTGCCCCATTAGAAACTATACCAAAGATTGTTTGTTCTGGTTCATTGTTAAGTCGCTGCACGGCGACCATTTCTGCCAAACACTGCCCCCATCCTTCATCAAAGGCGCTCTCTTTCTTGGCTTCAACTAATATGAAATAGGGCTTGTCAAAAACTACTGTGCCGAGGGGTGAGCGCTTCGCCAATATATAATCTGGAATTCCGGACAGATTCTCATTATAGACTAAGGTTTGGTGACTCCAGAGGAGAAAATTACTTCGATAATTTTTCCAAACTTCTTTTAATACAGGATAAATGATATTTTCACAAATGGCGATTTCCGAGTTGTCAAATACTCCGTCATTGAAAATCAATTCTAATTCATTCCGAAAAACTTCGCTGACTGCAAATTCTGTTTCGACAATGAAATTATGCCGTAGGCAATTAATTTGGAATTCTTTGGCGACTGCGCTGATACTTTTATAATTGCTAAAAGGCATTGCTGAATTTCTCTCAGTAGGGGTGAGGCGCGCGGCCAGGCGCACCCTAGAGATACAGTTTGTGCGAAGGAAAAAATGATTAATAACTAAGAAATAAGCCGCCTAAAATTAGCCCGATCGCAATTAACGCCACCCAAATAAACCTATTATCTTTCGTATTAACCTGACTCAAATCTACGGGTTCTGGTACGGCGGGCTTGGGTTTAGCGTACTTGATATCAGCGTTCGGATTGGCTTGAAAACTGATTGATTGATTTTCATCTAAAGCTGCCAAATCAGGGATTTTCACCATCCATTCAGGAGGGATAGTGAGTTTGGGAGCTTCGAGAATGTACAGCAAGCGCTTTGCTTGCTGGCGGGTTTCTTGGCGGGGATGGCGGGTGAGCTTGCGGCAAAGCTCGATCGCCTTTTCTGTATTGCCAGAGGCTTCGTAGGCTGTCACTAGCCACATCTGCACCTCACCGCCCAACCGGGAATTTCGATCGACTAAACCGGTAGCTGTTTCTAAACTCTGCACAGCTTGAGCATACCGGCCACTCTCAAAAGCTACTTGCCCAGCTTGGTACTCAGTTTGAACTATTTCTAACTTTTCTGAGGTCACGAGCACCTACCCAATTCACAAATATTACTTCCCAAATTCCCCAAACGCTAGAATTCGCTGTTGTGTTGCGACATACCCGACTCGTTGTCGCGTTTGGAACCCAGCAAGTCTAACTGGTCTACTCTAATTACTGGCATTGAGCGATTAGCTCCTGTACTGCGGTCTTGCCAGCGATCGAACTTCAAAGAGCCTGTCACCCCAATTTGAGCGCCTTTGCGAACGTAATCAGCAGCGATTTGCGCTGTTTTGCCCCAGATTTCTAGAGTAAACCAGTCTGGTTCGTCGTTATTGCGCGATCGTCTTCTCACTGCCAGCGTCAACTTGCACTTAACTGTACCCGACTCAAAATACTTCACGTCCGGGTCGCCGCCGACGCGGCCTACTAAAGTCACAACATTAAGACTCATAAACTTTTTTAGAAATGTGGTCGATCGGTGATGTAGTTAAACAGTCAACACGCGCACTAGCCTCCAAACTGAAATTGGAACAGCGCTTGTGAGAGCTTCATCCTGATTTTACACCCAGTTACCAGAACATATTGATGGTGGATGATTGGCGAGTCTGCGCTCAACCTGATCTCGACAATGTACATTTCTGACTAGACTCAGGATGAAAAACGTAATAGAATCCACCTCGGTTACACTTTTGTAACAACATTATTGCACACAATAGTATTTTAGTTTTGGGGGGGGGTACGAATCAGTGGGTCTTCTCAATCGATTTTCGTTATCTAGAGATATGGGTATCGACCTCGGTACTGCTAACACGCTCGTTTATGTATCCGGCAAAGGTATTGTTCTGCAGGAACCTTCTGTAGTGGCGATCGACCAAGACTTAAAAATACCGCTGGCTGTTGGAGAAGAAGCTAAAAAAATGCTCGGGCGCACGCCAGGGAACGTCATAGCACTGCGCCCGCTTCGCGACGGGGTAATCGCAGACTTCGATACAGCCGAACTGATGCTCAAGACTTTTATCCGCAGGGTTCACGAAGGCCGAAGCTTAGTTTCGCCGCGGATAATTATTGGCATCCCCAGCGGTGTCACCGGAGTCGAAAGGCGTGCTGTCATTGAGGCGGCGACTCAGGCCGGTGCTAGAGAAGTGCGGTTAATTGATGAACCCATCGCTGCGGCGATCGGAGCTGGACTGCCTGTTGCTGAGGCGACTGGCAATATGATTATAGATATCGGCGGAGGTACGACGGAAGTTGCGGTTTTGAGTTTGCAAGGTACGGTGATCAGTGAGTCTGTGCGGGTAGCCGGCGACGAACTCAATGAGGCGATCGTCCAATACATGAAAAAAGTTCACAATTTGGTCATCGGCGAACGCACTGCTGAAGAAATTAAGATTCAGGTGGGTTCTGCATATCCAACTCCAGAGGATGACGACGTAATGATGGAAGTGCGAGGCTTGCACTTACTGTCTGGTCTGCCGCGAACTGTTACGATCAAAGGCCCAGAAATTCGCGAAAGTATGTCGGAACCGCTTTCAGTAATTGTGGAAGCTGTCAAGCGTACTTTGGAACGCACCCCCCCGGAATTAGCAGCAGATATTATTGACAGGGGAATTATGCTGGCTGGTGGTGGCGCGCTGATGAAAGGTTTAGATACTCTGATCAGTCACGAAACAGGAATTGTCACTCACGTGGCGGCAGATCCGCTGTGCTGCGTGGTTTTGGGAACAGGTAGGGTATTGGAAAACAAACAGTTGGAACGGGTTTTCAGCGGGCAGTCGTCGCGCAATATGTAGTTAACTAATTTGGGATTTTGGATTTAGAAATAGGGCTGCCATCTCAAATCTAAAATCCTGACATAACAATTTTAGATTACTGAAATTATGCTAAAAAATACATTCCGCAAGTGGTGGGATCTGCGACTGCAAATTGCTCTTTTAGGTTTAGCTATAACTGCCGCTTGGGGAGTTCGACAAACACAAGGTGCTGCACTGTTTGAAGTTTACAATTTGGTGACTCGTCCGTTTCAATCCGATGGCTCGGGGCAAGAGCAGCTTATCTCGGCGCGCACTCAAGAATTGCAAGCGCAGCTATTAGAATTAGAAACTCAAAATCAGAAGCTAAAAGAGCTTTTAGGTTACGTTTCGGCTAAGAAACCTCCAGGGATTGTAGCTCCTATTGTCGGCCGCAGTGCCGGCCACTGGTGGCAGCAAGTAACCTTGGGGCGCGGCAGTAACGATGGCATTAAAACAGATTTTACTGTGATGGGCCCGGGCGGTTTGGTAGGCCGGGTTGTCAGCGTTACTCCTAATACTAGCTTGGTGCTGTTAGTCAGCGACGCTACGAGTCAATTGGGTGTGGGAATTACCCGCACTCGCCACATGGGTTTTATGCGCGGGAAAGGCGGAAATCAGGCTGTGATGGAGTTTTTTGATAATGTTCCCAATGTCAAGCCTGGGGATGTGGTTTCAACTTCTTCTTTCAGTCAGTTGTTCCCTCCTGGTTTGCCGGTGGGAAAAGTGGTTTCGGTTGATATGAATAAATCTCCGGCTCCAGAAGCTGTTATTGAGTTCTCTGCACCGATGAATTCTCTGGAGTGGGCGGTGGTTTACCCCCACTCTAAGCAAGCTGAATCAAAGGATTCGCAGAGTCAATCTTCTGCACCATCTGGGGGAGTAGAGCAGCAATGAAAGCTTTATCTCGGATGTCTTCGCGATCGCGCCAATTTCTCAACTTCGGCGTTACATTTGTTTCTGTGATGCTGTGCATACTGATATTGCCTACTCGGCTGCCGGGAATGGAATTGCTGGGAATTGGGCCCAACTGGCTGTTAATTTGGTTGGTTGCTTGGAGTATTAAGCGGAAACGTACAGTTTGGGGAGCCGCTAGCATGGGCTTGGTTTTGGGGTTTCTTCAGGATGCGATGACGGCTCCCGATCCCACCCACGCTGTGAGTCTAGTTGTTGTAGGAGTCTTAACAGTTGTTTTGCAGAAAACCTGGTCGATTCCTGCAGATATTGTTGAGAGAGATCCGATTCCAATCGCGTTAATTGTGTTTGGGATGGCGGTGGTAGCGGAAACGGTGATGGGGCTGCAATTTTTTGCTATGGGCGATCGGGCTTTACTGGAAATTTGGACCTATCATCAGCGAGTGGCTTTGTGTTCTGCTATTCTTAGCAGTCTTTGGGCTCCGGTGATTTATTTTCCCCTCAATCGCTTGTGGGAAATGACCAGGAATTTAGAAAAGCCTTAGTCAGTCATCAGTTAACTGTTGACTGTTAACTGTTGACTGTTAACTGTTAACTAATTACTCTTAACTGTAGTCATTCTACTATTACTTGTTGGCCTGAACCTAATAAGTGAGGAACGGCAATAATCAAGTCGCTTAGAATTAAATTAGGCTGATGCTGTTGCAGTTGATAGCGGCTGCGAATTCCGCAGGTAACGGCAATTGTAGGTATTCCCAATGCTTTTCCTGCGAGGATGTCTGCTTCTGTATCTCCGATCATCCAAGCCGAACCCAGCGATGACTCAAATTCTTGGGCAACTTCAGCCAACAATTCAGTTTTTAAGGCTGTATAGTTGTGATAAGCGGCATCCGCCATCTGAGTTCCGCTAATGCAGGTAAACAGTCTGGCTAAACCGTAATTTTGCAACAGTTGAACGGCTTGATTTCTCGGCCGCAGGGTGACTAAAATCAGGCGCACGCCGCGAGAGTGCAGAAGTGCGATCGCCCATTGCACTCCCGGCTGGATGCGATCTAAGTGCAACAAGTCTGGCTGATTGACAATCCGACTCACGCATCCGAGAAAAACGTGAATTTCTTCTCCCGACAAGCCGGAAATTTTGGCTATTTCAGCATCGGGCACTCGGTTTTGTTTCATTTGCCAAAACTGCTGTTTGCTGAGGATTTGGAGGTTGAGGTTGATTCCCCTAGCAAGATAAGCTGCTTGAGTGTCGGCTAATCCCTGTTGATATGTGGCGTAGTAGCGATCGGACACATCGACTATCGGCCCGTCTAAATCGCAAAATACTGTCATTCGGGGGGAGGAGTCAGCCTCTAATGGTAGCTTGTACTGAAGGTTTTCGGAGTCTGGGGCGACAGCAGTTAACATAAAACGTTAAGTAAATCAAGGGAGTTATACATTTCTTGACTTTAGCAAGAAATGTATAAGTTATAATACAAAATTTTAAATAAAATTATTAAAAAAACCTATTAATTTTTGGAGGATTGGGCTCAATAAGGGCGATCGCTCCAGCCTGCGCGTCGATAAAATCCAGGGAAAAAGTGATTTTTGTGGCTGTTGATATGTGCTTTAGCCATTAAAGTTTAGAATTAAGTGTTTAGTCTTTTGTAATTTACCCATGCTCAAACAAAGCGATTTTGTTAGGAATTCGGACACTAATCGAGTAGAGGTGCTGTCCGAAGCACTGCCTTACATTCAACACTTTACTGGTCGCACCATTGTGGTCAAATATGGCGGTGCGGCGATGAAAGATAGCACTCTCAAAGACAAGGTAGTCCGGGATATTGTGCTGCTAGCTTGCGTGGGGATGCGTCCGGTTGTGGTTCACGGCGGCGGCCCGGAAATTAATATTTGGCTGGAAAAATTGGGAATTGAGCCGCAATTCAAAGATGGTTTGAGAGTGACTGATGCGGCGACGATGGAAGTTGTAGAAATGGTTTTGGTGGGGAAGGTAAATAAGGAAATTGTTTCGTTAATCAACCAAGCTGGCGGCAAAGCAGTGGGATTGTGCGGCAAGGATGCCAATCTGATTCAAGCTCGCCCGGACGGCCGGGAGGGAATTGGGTTTGTTGGTGAAGTCAGCGGCGTGAAAACCCAGATTTTGGAGTCTTTGGTGAACAGCGGTTATATTCCGGTGGTGTCGAGCGTGGCGGCGGATGAACACGGTCAATCTTACAACATTAATGCTGACACGGTGGCTGGGGAAATTGCGGCTGGTTTGGGAGCAGAAAAGTTGATTTTGATGACGGATACTGCGGGAATTTTGGAGGATTATCACAAGCCTGAGAGTCTGATTGCTAAGTTGGATATTCAGGAAGCGAGACAGTTGGTTGAGTCGGGAGTTGTGTCTGGGGGAATGATTCCGAAGGTTAATTGTTGTGTGCGGAGTTTGGCTCAGGGTGTTAAGGGTGCTCACATTATTGACGGTCGAATTCCTCACGCTTTGCTGCAAGAAATATTTACGGATGCGGGGATTGGGTCGATGATTGTGGCTTCTGAGTTTAGCACCGCGAACTTAAGGCCTAAGTAAGGCGTAAATCCTAGGGTGGGGAGGGCGGGTGCGTGAAAGGGGTAAACTCGCTGCGATCGCGTATATCCTAAATAAACCTGCCCCTACCAACCTTTAGAAGGTACTTCTGGGAAATTACTTCAACTAATTCTAACCGTTGTTGGATTTCAGCTTTTGTTAAACTATGATCAAAAACTTTAGACTTTTGGATTCTGTTGGGCTTCTCAAGCCGATTTCAAATACGCGATTAGCGCTAGTGGGCTCAGAATACGCATCTATTTCTAGTTTGCCAGTTGGACTTGTGGGAACTATTATTGAAGTGTATGATACGGGAAAGGAATGTCAGTATTTAGTGGAGTTTGCTGAGAGTCAAGGGATTGAATATGCTATGGCTATGTTGAAAGCCGATGAAATTTTAGTTCTGCAATATGAACTTGCATTTGCTTAGTAATGTGAGGAGAAGAGAAGTTAGATAAGGGATCTCGCACTTTGGGAAGGAAAGGGCGAGATGCTTTTAGTTTTGTACTTAAATCGCGCCATCATTTAACGTGCAGTTTCAGCTTGAATTTCTCGAATAATAGTTGATATTTCTTCGGCTGACTCCAGGTGTCTAGCCAAAACTTGAGCAGTTTTGTCCAGCAAGCGTTCTGAAAAGACTTTAGCTAAGTCTTCCCGTAAGCCTTGCCCTATATAAAACTTAAGCAATGCTTCTACAGACATATCTCGATTTGCCGCTATTTTCTCAAGTGATGCTAAAGTATCTATTGGAATGTTTAGCGAGACTATTTCCGCTGTACGAGGTCGCAATTGCAATTTTATTTCTTCTTCAGAATTGTTCATATAATTTCCTTTCTGTGCGGGTAGCAGGACGGGAAGAAATGATGCGTATTCGCAAGCTGCGTTCTACATAAACAACCAGTAAGAGGCGTGGAGTGCGGGAATAACCCAGGATAAAGTTACGCTGTTCGTCATTAGCCGTTGCATCTCCCTCCTGATAGAATGGATCGAAGAAAACTTCTGCGGCTTCTTCAAAGCTAACGCCATGCTTTTCTAGGTTAATCTGGAATTTGTTTGTGTCCCATTCAAACTCAACGCCTTGCAGTCTGTACACACTATCCATGCTTCGATATTAACATTATTTAAATAAGAGCGATCGCACTTTGGGAAGGAAAGGGCGATTCCCTACGGGATAGCTACGCACGCGCGTACTTTGAAAAAGCAACAATTGCGCTACGCCCAAGACATTATTAGACTGCTTTGAGGTATTGCGTTACAGGCTTCAAATCGATGTCATCGTTGTCAGTCAGTATTTTAAATAAATGACGCGGGATGCCGGCTGCAATCAAAACTTCCAAATCGCGATCGAGCTTTGACCAGTCCTCGTAGATGCCGACAAACTGACTTACGCAAGCTAAAGATGAATCTTTCGGGTCATTGACTCCCGTGTATTTGTACTGAATATCAAAACCTGCTTTTTCGCCAATTTCTTCGATATCCCAGTCTACAAGTGCCATATCCGTCACTTCAACAGCTAGGGCAATATGACCGGGCGGTATGGGGTCAAGAGGCTCGCAGCACCAACCCTGAGAATGGTTCCAGACACTTTGACCAACTGATTCTCGAATTTTCATGTATTTTCCCTCACTGAAAGTAGCAGCGAAACCAGGCTTTGCCTTCAGGGCGAACATCTGCAAGAGACCGTTCATATTCAGTTGCTAGCTGTTGGCATTTCTTTTTCGCTTCTTTTAGGTTATACGCTTGTACGGGTTCGTTGATGGGATTGCCAAGCTCTTCTTTTTCCCGTTCTGGATCTCTCACTCGTCCCCCTTTTTGCTGCTCTTGCTGGATGAGGGGGCTTGCTGAGCCTGGAACCACATCTCTATTGCTTCTTCCAACCCTTCTCCTATATTTAGCTGCTTCAGAGTACACGCAGCTTTAAACTGAAGTCCTAGTTCTTTTCGGACATCTCCCGATAGCTGTATGTAATTTGGGTTGTGTCGCTTCGCTGGCACTTCTGTACTTTTTCCCATTTAGGCTTCCTCCAATTTTTATATTCTCACGATCGTACACCTGTTCTGCTGATATGTTATCATGTTAACAAGTAGAATATGTGCGCGAGTGAATAAAAAAAGGGCGCTCGCTTTTGGGATAGGTGGATGGAAAGGAGCGATCGCAATTCAGGGATTCGGCATGGGAAAGGGGCGATCGCACTTTGGGAAAAAAGGGCGATTCCCTACGGGATAGCTACGCACGCGCGTACTTTGAAAAAGCAACAATTGCGCTACGCCCAAAACATTATCAGACTGGACTGATTCATTCCGACTAAAGAAACCGGGTTTTTTACCGAATCTGCAGGCTATAACGAAGTATTTTGATAAAAAACCCGGTTTCTGGGCCTCATGGGTAAGTCCTATTAAATAGATGACAAGGGATGCCGGTCACAATCAAAGCTTCGAAAGGGCGATCAAGCTTTGAGGAGTCTTCATAAATGCCGACAAACTGACTTACACAATCTAAAGATGAATCTTTCGGGTAATTGACTCCCGTGTATTTGTACTGAATATCAAAACCTACTTTATAGGCAATTTCTTCGATATCCCAGTCTACAATGTCTAGGGCTATGGTGACCAAATACTAAAGTAAGCTTAACAATAGAAAAGTGAAAGTTAGGTTATGTTAAAATGTTCTCAACAAGACCGCTTTTCCACCATACCGCACAGCAATCAGTGCCATGTCTATTTCTCAACCTGAAAAGCCACAGTATTTAAAACCGATTAATCCCCCGGATCTTCAAATGCGAGCGATCGCCTACAGTTTAGATACTTTAATTCCAGGGCTATACATTTGGCTGGGTGCTATCAAAATTAGGATTGGGGGTAGCTTGACAAAAGAAAGCTATCCGGGGAAAATTCAGAGTCCAATTGGCATGGCTTTTGTACTCCCTGGCTACCGCATCTACAGAACTTACCAAGGTAGCTATGACCCTTGAATTGACTCTTTGCTATAATGGCATAATAATACTATTGATGGCGATCGCACAAACAATGAGCAAAGAAAACATGATGCTGACACTGGACAGCGAGAAAAAAGCAGCACTTTCTGCGATCGCTACCCTGATGAATCGAGATTTAAGCGACGTAGTGAATGAAGCAATCTCGACCTATCTGGAAATGAATCAAAGGCTACTTGCAGAAATTACAACAAATCAGGAAGAATCAAAACTTGGCGACTTTATTGACGAGGGACAAAAAAAGGGAGCTATAGATTTACAATCTCGCGGTATAAATCGAGAACAAGCAGCAAATCTGCGTGCTAGACTGCAAAGTTTTGCTGAAGATTGGAACTGTCCAGAAATGGATGTGTACGATGCCTTATAATCGTGGCGAAGTGGTGTTAGTTTTGTTTCCCAATTCTAGCCTGCGAACCGCTAAGCGGCGACCGGCTTTGGTCATTCAGGCTAATAGTATAGGAACTAATTTGTCGCAGACTATTGTGGCAATGATTACGAGTAATCTGGCTCGTGCTGGGCATCCCAGTCGAGTGTTGGTAGATATCACAACGTCTGAAGGACAGCAAACGGGATTAATAACAAATTCGGTGATTATGACTGATAATATTGTCACTGTTCTCGATTCAGAAATTGATAGAGCGATCGGTATTTGGTCAGATATGGTATCTGTAGATGCTGCACTCAGACACACATTAGGACTGTAGCAATCGCTTGGGGATGAAAGGATGATAGAGAGGGAATGCGATCGCCCTTTTGGTTATTTCGGGAAAAGGGCGATCGCACTTTCCGACAATAAGGGCGATCGCACTTTCGGAACATAAGGGCGATCTTTTTTGGGATAGCTGGATGGAATGGAAAGGAGCGATCGCAATGCAGGGATTCGGCATGGGAAAGGCGATCGCCCTTTTAGTTATTTGGGGGAAAAGGGCGATCGCTATCAATTTTTATACTCGAATGCGAATTCTGTAAACTTCTACCAGTAGTAATTTACCTCGATAATGCTCCTCACTATCGTGCAATGATAAGTATTCTGTCAGCCTTGCCATCAACTGAGGAATAATTTCAGGGTGATTTCTCAGTTGAATAGAAATGATTCCTTGATATGAACTTGGCGGATAAGTCACAATATCTGCGAAGTCTCCATTGAGAGAAACAAGTATGGCATTTAATTCCTGAGCTTTGGCAATGACAATAGTATCTGGAGATTCAATTGGGATGTAATCTCCTAATACAAAAACTTCATGCTCGGTATCACGAAGTATTTGAATAATAGACTTAGGAACGCATTGATCGATGAACAATTTTAAACTCATTAGGCAACTGTTTCAAAATCCGACAAATCGCGAGCATAATCAAGACAAGCAGCTATCTGTTCTTTGGCGATATCTGGAAACTCGTCCATGATTTGTTCGACAGTGTTATTTGATGCTAAATATCCTAAAATCAGACCAACGGGAATTCTAGTCCCTTTGATTCTTGGTTTACCTCGCAGTACATCGGGGGTACTAACGATATGTTCTCTCCAGTTTACAGGCATAAGTTGTCCTTTCTGAATCTGATAAGTTATATTATCTAATCTGACAAGTTATATTTTAACTTAAGGAAAGGCGATCGCACTTTCGGAAAATAAGGGCGATCGAGCTTTGAAAAGTCCTCATAGATGCCGACAAACTGGCTTACGCAAGCTAAAGATTCATCTTTCGGGTCATTGGTAGTAATGTCGGTAATTTATTTGCTATACTTAAAGCATCGTCCTAGAGCGTTTAAAAGGAGCAACAGTGTCAGCAAAAGATTACTATCATCCAGTTGTGAAACAGGCACTTGTTAAAGCTGGCTGGAAAGTTACTCATGACCCGTTGTTGTTGAAATGGGCTAAGCGAAAACTATTTGTAGATATCGGAGCAGAAAAACTGATTGGCGCTGAAAATAATCAGTCTAAGATAGCTGTTGAAGTTAAAAGTTTTATCAGTGACTCTAAAATTTTAGATTTAGAGAAGGCTTTGGGACAATACATTCTTTATCAGAGAATTTTAGAACAAACTGAACCGGAAAGAACGCTCTATCTTGCCATACCTGCGATGTCTTTTGAGGAGCTTTTTATTGAAGATAAGTTTGCCGATATTTTATTGGTCGATAATCATTTGAAGTTGATTGTTTTTAATCCACAAATAGAGGAGATTGTTAAATGGATACCCTAGTAGATTGCCGCCAGATTGTTAAAGGGATTCTCAATGAATACTCAGGGTTTTTTGCTTCTGAAAGTGAGGTACAAAGTCAAGTAATTTTCGATTTAGAAAACGATCGGTATATGTTACTATCAATGGGATGGTTTCAGGGGAAAAGAATTCACGATTGTGTTATACACATGGATATTATCGAGGGTCAAGTTTGGATTCAATCTAATAATACCGATCGCTCGATCGCTGAAGAATTAGTAGCAGCGGGCATTCCCCCTAAGTTAATTGTTTTAGGACTTCAACCGCCAGAAGTAAGAGCTTATACAGCTTATGGCGTACCAAATTCAATACAGTCTCAAGAATTATTGCAAGTGGGTTAAATTTGCAGGGGAAGAGCGATCGCCCTTTTGGTTATTTGGGAAAATAAGGTAGATCGCACTTTCGGACAAAAAGGGCGATCGAGCTTTGACCAGTCCTCGTAGATGCCGACAAACTGAGTTACGCAAGCTAAAGATGAATCTTTCGGGTCATTCACTCCCGTGTATCTGTACTGAATATCAAAACCTGCTTTTTCGCCAATTTCTTCGATATCCCAGTCTACAATATCTAGGGCGATCGCTTCAACGGCTAGGGCAATATGACCGGGCGGTATGGGGTCAAGAGGCTCACAGCACCAAACCTGAGAATGGTTCCAGATGCTCTTACCTTGAGATTCTCGAATTTTCATGAGTTTCTGAGCATAAAATTTTACAAACTTGGCTATGATAATTAAGAAAGGACGATAGTTAATTTATTAACTTAAATGTACCAGATTGAATACACTCCGCAAGCAATAGAAGACTTAAAATACTTTAAGAAGCACGAGCAACAACAAATCTTGAGCGAAATTCCAGTGCAATTGCGATATGAACCTAGTGTTGAGACTCGCAACCGCAAGCGCACTCGACCTAATAGTATTGCAGGTTGGGAATTGCGGATTGCGGAGTTTCGAGTCTTTTACAATGTTGAAGAACAGGTACAGATTGTAGAAATTAAGCGTATTGGCGAGAAAGAGGGCAATAATTTTTTATTTCGCGGACAGCAGGAGGATGTATGACAATTAAATGGAATTATCGAGTGTTTCTGGAAGATAACGGCGATTATATCATTCGGGAAGTGTTTTATGAATCAGATGGAGCGATCGCGGGATGTACTGAAAATGCTGTGGAACCTTGGGGAAAAAGCTTGGAAGAATTAGCAAAAAACATTGAGTGGTTTAAAGAAGCATTGACGTTACCCGTTTTGACACTGGCTGACATTCCCGAACCGCTTCGGAAATCAGAGTCAAAGCAAGTGCGAAGTGGCAATGTTTCTCACGAGCAACTGATGGCAGAGTTAGGTTTAGCTGAGTCATCTCCCGTGAATTAAATGCAGAGGGCGATCGCCCTTTTGGTTATTTGGGCAAAAGGGCGATCGCAATGCAGGGAAAAAAGGGCGATCTTTTTACGCACTCAGAACAAAGAAACCGGGTTTTTACAGAATTCGCGGGCTACGGCAAAGTATTTTCATAAAAACCCGGTTTCTGGGCATTTATCTATTAGACTGCTTTGAGATATTGGGTTACAGGCTTTAAATCGATGTCATCGTTGGAAGTGAGTATTTTAAATAGATGACGCGGGATGCCTGCTGCCATCAAAGCTTCCATAGCATGATCGAGTCGTAGCTGATGAGCCAGAGGAATGGGGGCGATCACTTGAGATAAAGTAATCATCAAGCAACTTATTTCCATTGGAATGCCATGGTTTGTCTCTGCCACATATTGTTCTGATTTCCATTAAGCTTGTTGACCTCTGCGTGCAAGTGAACTCCCTGGGATATACCATTGTAACCAACTTTTCCTATTGGCTCATTTGTTTCTACACGCGCACCAACTCTTTTGAATTTCGATGGTATTGAGCCTTGCTGCAAGTGCAAGTACATGGTGCGATAACCGTCATCTACACCGTCATTATCATCCAATTTGACTACTAAAAAATTAGCAGTTGTTCCTTGCCTGCCATCATCAATACTGCTCAAATTTCGGCTTTTGTCAGGGGTACTATCATTCCAGTTAACTACTGTTCCGGAACGCATTGCGTATACTTGTGCGCCAAAATAACCACCCGAGTTAGCGCCTAAGTCAATTGCATATTGTTGTCCAAACGACTGATTATGATTCCCAATAGTAATCGGACTTGGTTGGCTTTGACCCAAAGGATGAGCGAATCCTCGTAACGGATTAGAAGGTGATGGATTAGAAAATAGACGAGGCAGAGTTTGTTGTGTTGTAAGCGTGACTTTAGCCGTACCATTATTCAGCCATTCTAGAGTTCCCTTCTCAAAACTTTGTCGCCAATTACCGTTGCCAATATGCGATTCTTCACTGGTAGGTAAGCCTAGCTGACTATTTTGGCCTCCTAAATTCAGGTAATGCCTGCCCAAACTACCGCGAACAGAGTAAGTACCCTGGGCTGAGTGAAATATTGCACCGTTTTGGAAGTTTTGTCGCCATTTACTAGATACAAATTGGTATTCAGCACCCGTAGGTTGACCCAAAGCCTGAGCTATAGCTGGATTTCTGTTGTAAAAAGAACCAATGCTACCTTGGATCGGAAATGAACTCAACTGCTTCTCTACTAGATATTGGTGTCCATCTAATAGAACAGTCGCAGTATCGTCCTCACTCTTCAACCCCTGAATCTCACCCTGACTCAACTCCTTCCCCTGAACAACCGCCGCAAAAATTGCTCCCTCATCTCCCGGTGCATCCGTAACATTCAACCGCGCATCAACAGAGTGTCCTATCTCTTCCAGCAAAACATCCGCAACCGCCGCCGGATTCGCCGCATTCTGAGTCAAAAATTCCTTCGATAAATAAATCGTATTAGTCGCCGCTGCAAAAGCCCCATTCGCCCCGCCAATCTCAGCAGACGAGACAACCTTCACAGGCGGGATATCACTAAAATCCCCATGAAACCATCCTTCGGCTAAGGCTTTCGCACCCGCAGCATCCCAGTTTTCGCCAAAAGCCACATTCATCTTAGCCACGAAATCTGGCCCGGCCGCAAACTTACTCAGATCCCCATAAACCTCAGACATCGCCTGACCTGTTAGCAAATCGACAGAGCTATCCGGTAAACTGCTGTTGGAGTCCGTGCTCACTGCACTAGCCATCCGGGTTAGCAAATCGTCAGGCAAGATGATATTGTCATAGGCTTCTGGCGTTAAAGTCGGGATATTAACTTCCTGACTAACACCCCCGGTTAGGACGCGGTTAGCATCTAGCTGCGGGATAATAGCCTTAGTCGGTTCTAGGCTGGCATTCCAAGGAGCGATCGCACTTTCGTTATTAAATTCAGGCGTGAAAAAATTAGACACGTTATTCTC
Source organism: Microcoleus sp. OTE_8_concoct_300 (assembly GCF_031383065.1). Classification (NCBI taxonomy): domain Bacteria; kingdom Bacillati; phylum Cyanobacteriota; class Cyanophyceae; order Oscillatoriales; family Microcoleaceae; genus Microcoleus; species Microcoleus sp. OTE_8_concoct_300. The sequence continues at coordinate 25,178 of NZ_JANMZH010000332.1, forward strand.
CCGTGTTGATTAGAGACAAGTACATAGACTTGCCCTGTGTTTGCTTGGATTAAATAAACTCTTTGTGGTAAAAGCCGATCAGCCGATCGCCCTAATGAACCCTTAGCCCCGATGAACCGCAACAGTAGCGGTACTTCTAAAGCTCTATTTATCTATCAGGCTGAGTCCACAAGTTTTATGCAAAATATGGCGTTTTTCTTACGAAACTTTACCTAACGTTGTCAGACGTTCGCAGATAGTAGCTTTGAGGTGAGTTGAAGCGATCGCGCCCATTACTGACTCTGAGTATTCCTACTCGGCGTCACACCGCCCCAACAAACTCAACTATATCTGATGTATATAACAATACAATCAGCACAGCTAGCAAGTAACTAACAAACGCTAGCAGTTTTGGTTATGCTGTCGTTAGCCACATCTCAACACACCCGACAATGGCATCAAAAGAAGATTTATTTGCCGAAGCCGCCAAACACTGGGACTTAGAAAGGCTGTACCAAGCTTTTGCAGAAGCTAAACGCCAAATCTCACCTCGATCGCGCAGGGGACTAACAGAAACAGAAAAACTCTACCTCCGAGGATTGCTTTCCGGTTGCAGTCCCGCCGAAATCGCCCGCCAACTGTTTCAGAGTTCCAAAAGTGCAGAGGTTTATTTATGTAAAACTTTATACCAATATGTTAAAAAAATCGCAGATGTACCTAACGAACCTGTAGGAAATTGGCGCAATATTTGCGATCGGCTACAGGAAGCCGGATATAAAACTCAGTCTTCTCCTGAATTTAAAATAAATAATTCTGTACCTACAGAAGCATTAATAAAGATAGTTAATATAGGTTGGCTGGAGCAAAGTACAATATCAATGGATATTAACATCCAATTAACATTCCCCTCAACTTCAGAAGCTCCAAAAACAGAAGACTTGGATAAAGACGGTTAGATGGGCGATCGCCCCTAGAGTAACTAATCTAACTGAAGGGCGATCGGCCTAATAATACTTACGATGGGGCCCAGAAACCGGGTTTTTTCCGAGATACTTCGTTGTGACTCGCAGATCAGGTAAAAAACCCGGTTTCTTTGTCGGAGTCCATAAGTCCAGAAACCGGTTTTTTTCCGAGATACTTCGTTGTTACCCGCAGATCAGGTAAAAAACCCGGTTTCTTTGTCGGAGTCCATAAGTTTTGTTATTGATGATTTTAGGCGATCGCCCCTCAACCACCAATCTTATAGAAAAGCTTTGCGCTCTAATCATATCCTCAACCAAAGAGCATAAATGCTATAATCTTAATCCAGAGCGATTCCTTCACAGTCGAGGTTTCAAAAATGAGATTTATCAATCCCAAAACAGATTTTGCCTTTAAAAAAATATTCGGCGACGAACAAAACAAAGAAATCCTCATCAGTTTTCTCAACGCCATTCTCTACCAAGGTAATTCTGCGATCGAATCTTTAGAAATCCTCAATCCCTATCAAGCCCCCAAAATTAGAGGAGTTAAAGATTCTTACTTAGATATCCGAGCCAAGCTGAATAACGAGCAAACAGTCATTATCGAAATGCAGGTATTGAATGTAGAAGGCTTTGAAAAGCGGATTTTGTACAATGCTGCTAAAGCTTATTCGATTCAACTCGACACGGGAGAAGATTACACGCTACTAAATCCGATAATCGCCTTAACTATTACTGACTTTGAAATGTTTCCCAATCTCGACAAAGTAATTTCCCGCTTTGTCCTCAAAGAAAGAGATTATCTGGTTGACTATCTAATTTACGATATCGAGTTAGTGTTTGTTGAATTACCTAAATTCGACAAAAAATTAGAGGAATTAGAAACTCTAACCGATAAATGGATCTATTTTCTGAAAAATGCCAGGAGTTTAGAAGTTGTACCGGAAAAGATGGGAGAAGTCCAGGCAATTCAGAAAGCTTTTGAAGTTGCGAATCGCGCTGATTTAACTCGCGAAGAGTTGGAAGATTTAGAACATCAGGAAATTTACATACAAGACCAGCGGAATGCTACTATTAAAGCTGTGAAACAGGCTGTTTCAAAAGCTGTGAAACAGGCTGTGAAAGAAAAAGCGATCGACATTGCCAAAGGACTTCTGGATGTGTTAGATGAAGCAACAATTAGTCAAACAACAGGATTGACTATGGAGGAAATTCAAAAGTTGAAACAAGCAAGGTAAAAAGCGATCGACTCTCAAGAATCCTTCGACACTTCCTCAAAATCTTCAGCATCCCCCGGCAAACCAGAACCCTCGCTACTCCTCAACCTGGGCGATTCCCCATTATTCGTACCCGCACCGTAACCCCCAGAATACCTGTCCTCCAAACCCGAATCCCTCAGCGAAAGCGCACTTCTTTGACTGGGGGATAATCTATCCGTCGATCGGCGATTTGTCCCAGAAATCGGCGGCTTCCGAGTTAAAGTTTTCCAAGCAGCCTTCATCCCACTCACCACGCTGCGAGTTGTAACCTGCACGTTTTGCGCCTGCTTTTTCGCGCTAACAATACTTCGATCGACCTGTTTGACAACCTCCCCCGCACTTTGCACCCCATCGCTAACATCATCCGTCAACTCGCTAATTTCCAGCCCCGTCAACCGAATCGCCTCCAAAGTCGGCGGAAACTCGCGAGAAAGCGTATCAGCGAGCTTTTCCACGCTGCGGGCCGCCCGGGCCAGCGCTTGCACCGCAGGTATTAAAGTCACTAAAACAGCAGTCAGGCTAACTGCTACTAGCAAAATCGAAAGTCCTAGCCAAAATATGGGATCGCTCACTTGAATCTAAGATTTGGGGTTGAGGATTTCATGTGATTTAGCGGATGGGAGGGCGCGACGGGGGACTGACTTCGGCTTCAGTTTCCGCCAGTGTTTGGCGTTCCCGCTGAGTCGCTTCCAAACCGGCCGCGATCGCCTCTTTGAGTCTCATCAAAGTTTCGTCCCAATTTCGGATTGCACTTTCAGAAAGTCGATCGGCCTGCAACTGCACGCTAGTCGATAAATCCTCCGCCAACTCCGGCAAAGCATCAGCCGATTTTTTCAATATCTGTCGCGTCTCCTTGCCCGTTCGCGGTGCCATCAGCAACCCAGTCACGGCCCCGATCGCAGAACCCACAAGCAAACCGCCAATAAATAATCCTGAACGTTTAGTTGACATTTTTATAACTTCTCTCCATAGACTAATTTTAGGGACGTTTGCCCGATCGCAGCCCTTTGCAAAGGTAGAAATCTTGTTGAAAATCCTAGGGAGTCAGCAGGGGCAGCAGTTTTAGGATAGCTTACCTCAAAGGTCGATCGCGCCGGAGCCAAAACATCCGTCCCAAACCCAGCAATCCCAAAAGTTGCTGAACCTGTTGCAGTTGCAGTTCCAGTTGTTGATAGCGCCGTCGCAGTTGGCGGGTACCTTGCTGCCTTTTAGCAAGGAAATCCGGCGATTTGCTGAGGACATTGCTGCTGCGGCGTTCCATAGCTGCAATCCGCATTTCAAAACCTGCGATCGTCCGCCGGATTTTCCCCACCTTCGCAGCTATATAAAAGCAGACCACAGATATTAGTAGATTGATAATTACAACAGCAGTCAGCATTTATTACCTGTTTTTAAACTACTAACATATTCGGCTTTTTAGGGCGGGCTATAAGCCCGCTCCACCGGATATTTTGTAGGGACACAAGAATGTTTTGTCCAGATTTATTGTGTAGGGACAAAACATTCTTGTGTCCTAAACTATAGCGGTTCTCAAGCGTGGTGAGGTATGAGGGCGAGTCCTATGCCTATGCCTATGCCTATGCCCTATGCCCTATGCCCTATGCCCTATGCCCTATGAGCACCTCATGTTACTGAGAAAGCTATATGTGTCCCTCTCCCTAAAGCGCGTAAAGTTTTAAGCCTGAGACATAGCAGGCAAACAAACCTTAGTACCGCCCAAACCGCAATAACCGTTCGGGTTTTTAGCAAGATACTGCTGGTGATAGCTTTCTGCGTAATAAAACTCAGGAGCATCAATAATTTCAGTAGTAATCTTGCCGTAACCTGCAGCCGTCAGAGCCTGCTGGTAAGCATCGCGCGCAGCTTCAGCTAGCTGCCTTTGGCTGGCTGAATACGTGTAAATTCCCGATCGGTACTGAGTACCAGAATCATTACCCTGACGCATTCCTTGAGTAGGATTGTGACTTTCCCAAAAAACTTTTAGCAGCGTTTCGTAACTAATTACTTTCGGATCGAACACAACCAGAACTACTTCATTATGTCCCGTCATCCCGCTGCAAACTTCGTTGTAAGTAGGATTTGGAGTAATCCCGGCTGCGTAGCCAACAGCCGTCGAAAAAACTCCATTTTGCTGCCAAAATTTGCGTTCCGCTCCCCAAAAACAGCCCAAGCCAAACAAGGCAGTCTCCATGCCTTTTGGAAAGGGAGGTTTGAGCGGATTGCCGTTAACAAAGTGAGTTGTCGGTACCGACATCGACTCTGCCCGTCCCGGCAATGCCTCTTGGGGAGAGGGCAGGCTCGACTTTTTGCCAAATCCAAATAGCACCATAAGTTTGTGAGGGGATCTCTGATAAACGTCTTTACCTTACTTAATAATATCAGATATATACTGAAAATAGTGGCCCTCTTAAAGGTAGAAGGTAAAAGCCAGAAGACAGATGTTTGTTACGGAAGGTTTTTGGTGATACTGCTCACTGCCAACGCAGTTTTAAATCACCTTAGGCAGTGGTCTATGTCACCAAAGCATACCTAAAATATCACCTATTGTTGAGGTATAAATCACGCTGATTTTAGGCAAAACAGCCGATTATTAAAGGTATGGTGTTGTAGTAGTTATTCAATACCATTTATTGGGAGTGTGTAGAAATGGCCGCTAAACCTTGCAGTCAACCTTTAAAATCTAATCCGTTTATTACTTACCGCGACCCAATTACAGGCAAGTGGATTGTGGTAAATCAGATTTGGCCCAAAGCAGCAGAACAAGCACAGCTAGCAGCCGCTTGAGTTCTCATATTAATTTTTGACCTAAAAATTAACCATTCTTTCAAACTTCAGGACTTACGCAAAAAGTTATTGGACGCCCTACTTATATTCGTAAGGTGCTTACCTTGCACCTACCTAAGCACCTTACTTTGAAACATTTCTCATCTCTTTTTGCAGTTCCAAATACCGATAGAGATATTCCGCAATTATTCCGTGCAAAAACAAGTCGCGGGCCGCATTAAACGGACTGTTGGGCGCTAGGGGATGGCGATTGACAATTACATGATTCCAGTCGCAATTTCCGGTAATCTCGCTGACGTACACTCCGAAGTTTTCATCTAACTGAAGCGACATCACTGCTCGAGCAAATTCGTCGCTAGTCAAACACAGAGAATAAAAGACTTTAAACAATTCGATCGCCGATTCTAAATCCAGAATGTTTAGCCATCTGCGTTTTTCAAAATCTATGGCAACTTCTACTGGTTGAATGCTATCATAATTTATTCCCCGTTTTTTGACTACTTGCAACCAGTTAGGATTTGTGAGCATGGCCTGGTTGTAATCCCAGACAAAGTTATAGAGAATTAAGTCGTGTTCGAGAAACGCATTCTCAGCTAAATCGCTAACAGTGCGCGGATAAAGTTTTGACTTTTCTATCTGGGTGTCGGGGCCGTTGTCAATCAAGAAGTTGATAATGTTGGAGCCGATGCAGATGTGTCGGACAATTAAATAACAAGCTTCTGGCGAGACAAAGTTATTTAGGAAAAATGCAGCCGATTTGTGCATTAAAGTGTAAGCGCGAAATTGAAATGGCAACAGGCGCTTTGTTGTCATAATTACCGCTAGCAACAAGTTAGCAATTACTTTGATCGGGATAAGTAAATAATTGCGAGTCCAGTTTTGCAAATCCCGCATCATGTATGCTTTTGCCACTAAATCGACGGGAATAGCTCGATCGCAAAACAGCACATCCCAAACATTCGGATCTCGGCGGTTGTAGGGTTTGGTAGCGTAAGGAATTTTTCGCTCATCTGGGAGATTTTCGATATCTTGTTTTTGCAGCTTTTGCATTAGCGAATTTCCTCCAATTGCAGCAAATATAAACGAGCAGTGACGCGAGCGGTTTTGACAATGCGGCGGGCAATATCATCTGTCATCCATTCGGCATTAATCAAATTTTCCAGTTTGGCTAAATGGGACTCGTCATTAGAGCCGTGGTACGCTAAAAACGATACTTGTTCATCTTGCAAACCGAGCGTTTCTTGAATTTGTTTTGCCCACTTTCCCGCCAACTGATTTCCCAATCCTTCGATAATAAACATACTGCCAATTAAATCAACCGGATTGTCCCGCGATGCTTGGTGGAAGATAAAAGCTGATAGTGCTTCGCTGCCAATATTCTTATCATATTCCACAATTTTCGATAAATCGCCGCCCACAGAAACATAATTTTGTTCTAGCATTTGATAGTCGCGGTGTTCGTCTTGAGCATGACCGATAAAAGTCGATCGCAGGCGAAAGTCACTCATGTTAGAAGCAGCGCGAGCAATCCAGCGAGCTCCCTCTACAACTTGTGGCCGGAGATTGCACAGCAAAGTTTGATAATCTTCTATTGTAAACTCTCCCCGGTACAATTTGCGGACAATAGGAACGGAACGAATTTCGCGCTCAAACTTCAGCCAAATCCATGCTAACTCCCGCAACAAATAAGCTTGCGGAGAGTTGGGGTGTGCCGATTTTACACTTTCGAGAGGCGAAGCTTCGGGAACCTCATGAAAATGTGAAACTTGAGAACTCATAGGCTTATGGGTATTTTCCACAGCAGTTAACATAATATATGCCGTTGTAAAGCGGCCGCTTTCCGGCACGAAACAAAAGATTTTCTGTCCAGGCTGCAACTTGCCAGAATTGAACAATTCCTCTAACATTAAATAAATGGCGGCACAACCTGTATTTCCCCGACTGTATAAGTTGGTAAACCATTTTTCTTCAGGAATCATGCAGCCTGCTTGTGCCAGAAGTTCTACAATTTGTCCCCGGAAAAAGTGAGACGAATAGTGGCACAGCAGCCAGTCGATTTCCTGCGGACAAACTCTCCCGGCTTTAATCAACCGCAGCCAACCTTCAACACCTAATTTCATTACATTGTCCAGCAAGCGAATATTTTGCCGCAAGTCAAAAGCTCCCGCTGTGGCTGCATCGAGGTAGGAGGAATAATCCAACCAGCTTTTAGTTGATGTTTCGTTTGCTAATCCTGAATACATACAAACAGGATAGGCGTTGGCGTGGGAAATTAGCTCAATCCATTCTATTTTTAAACTAATTCCCCTGGAGTTAGGATGGTTTTGGAGCAACAATGCTCCGGCACCGTCGGAGAGCATCCAGCGCAGAAATTCTGTATCGAAAGGCAGGGATTTGCCCGCTTGCACCGAAGTCTCTGCTTCAAATTTGGTGTTTTTGAACAGGCGCGAGGGAAATTCGGAAGCGACGGCAATTGCTGTTTGTTTTTTGCCGAGTTCGATTTGAGAGGCGGCGTAATTTAAAGCACTAACTCCGGCACAGCAAACTCCTTGAGTGGACACTATTTCTAGGGGAGATAATTCGGAAAGTTCCCCGTGTACTGTGCTGGCAAATCCCGGTACTAATAAGTCTGGTAAAGTGGTAGCGCAGGTCAGTAAGTCGATCGCCCCTGGTTCCAGATTTGACTGAGAAATCGCGTCACGGACGGCAAACGCTGCCATTTTGCTGTTAGAATATAGTGTTTGCTGCTGTTTGTCGATCGCGTAGTAGCGCTGTTGAATGCCGTTGCTGTTGAGAATTCGCTGCCTGACTCTCGAAGGGCGCGAGGCAATTTTGCCAAGATACTCTTCCATCTCATCATTATTAATCGGTTCTCCCGGCAAAAATTTTCCCATCCGATTGATATAAGCACTGTACATAGCGTAAACCTCTAAAGTTGCTAATTTACTCGGGTTCGTTGGTTTCTTAAATCAAGCCAGAAAATATCTAAAATTAATGGTGCTTTGTGAAGCAGTGAACTTGCAAGGAGGAACCAGCTATCTTCTAGAGTCAGCCCAAATCACGCAAGTTGAGCAGCAGCAGCAACAAGTAACCGGAAGCAGGGTGAAGTTTTTTGTAATTGAGCCAATATGTAACTAGAGTTCCTTCGCTGCTTCTCGACTGAAATGGATATTGCAAAACTAGATACTTGGTATTCTCCATCTCAACGCCGCACGGCTGTTTCACTGTTGATGAAACGAGTAGGCGTAACCCGCACTAGGGCTGAATGCTTTATCAGGCTGTGGATTTACTTATTGGTGAAACAGCTTCAGGAAAGCCAGCCCCGTCTCCAACCACCCCTGGCGAAACTCGAATTGCCAGCAACAGAAGTGCAGTGCACTCACCGGGAAGCCGCCGAACTATTTTACTGCGATTCTGATCGCGGGAGCTCTCGCGCGGCCGGAATGATGTTAGATAAATTAGCAGCACTCGGATTGATCGCCAAACACTTTGATGGTAACGCTACGGCAATTGAAATTAAACCAGTTTCAGAAATTTTAGATGTCGCGTCGCCGGCAAATCCGGTAAAACTCAAATTAGATGATTTCAACCCTCGGTGCGACGCGATTCCCGTCGCAAATTTATTAGCCACCAATTACAACTGGATGAACCGCAACACTAACGCCGTTCCCTACAAGATTGCTAAAATCCTCCGGCTTTTGGCTAGTCAATACTCAAAAGGAATGCGAGTTTTGCGCCGCTGCGATAATCTCAACCCAGTCGGGTTTTACTTACTTTATCCCACCGCTAGCGAATCAGAAGTAAATTTTTTTAACGCTCCTAGCAAAAGCCTTCATTTAAGTTCACTTTCCGATATCGATCCTTTCAATATGGCGCTACCAGGAGATAAAAATTGCCAGTCAGTATTTATCCGCAGTTGGATGATAGATCCGCAGTATTTGTCAGAATACCGAATTGCTTTCCTCGAAGACACACAGAAAGTTTTAGTTGAAATGCAAACAGATTTTCCCAATCTTTGCGACTTGCACACGCTGATAATTCACCCCCTGTACGAAAAACAGGCCCTGGCTTTGGGATTTCATAAGACTAGCAGCGATAGTCAGTCATCTGTTTATTGGATTTATCTAGCATTGGATAGATTTTTGGCGCTGGATATCAAGGAAACATTGGTAAACTGTAAGTAATATCAATTCCGGTTGCACCGTCCGTGACTGTTGACTGTTGACTGTTGAGTGTTGAGTGTTGAGTGTTGAGTGTTGAGTGTTGACTGTTGACTGATGACTGTTGACTGTTGACTAATGACTAATGACTAATGACTAATGACTAATGACTAATGACTAATGACTGTTGACTGCCACCAACTCTGGACACGGCGGCGTGCCGTTTCCCTACCCCAAAATAATCAATCTTCCTGGATAAAAGATGTAACTATCGCTCGATTAATTTTCGGAAAACGGCACGCCCCCCTGTCCTGACTGTCGGTAATATCAATTCCGATGCCACCGGATTTGATCTAATATTAAATCTCATTTCGTAGTAAGAACTTTAGTCCTAATTAACTGGTTCGTAGTAAGAACTTTAGTCCTGATTTCTTCTTCGATGAAGGCTGAAGCCCTCACTACGAAATTGTTTACAAAACCTCGCGACCTAAATAGGGTTGTAAGGCTTCCGGCACTTTTACAGTCCCGTCCGGCTGCTGGTAATTCTCCAAAATTGCCGCCATTGTCCGGCCTATAGCTAAACCGGAACCGTTAAGGGCGTGAACGAATTGAGTCCCTTTTTTCCCCGTTTCTTTAAAGCGAATATTTGCCCGTCGCGCCTGAAAATCTGCGACGTTGGAACAACTGGAAATCTCGCGGTATTTGCCAGCAGATGGCAGCCACACCTCTAAATCGTAGGTTTTGGCTGCCGCGAAACCCAAGTCGCCTGTACATAGTGCGATCGCCCGATAAGGCAATTTCAGCGCCTGCAAAACTCCCTCAGCATCCTGCACTAACTTTTCGTGTTCTGCCTCGGAGGTACTCGGATGCACCAGTTTTACCAATTCAACTTTATTAAATTGGTGCAGTCGAATTAATCCCCTCGTATCTTTGCCGTAACTGCCAGCTTCGCGCCGAAAACAAGGAGTATAAGAACAGTGATAAATTGGCAACTGTTCGGCTGTCAAAATTTCACCTCTGTACAAATTGACAACCGAAACTTCGGAAGTAGGAATCAGCCACAAATCGTCTTGGTCACACTTGAAACTTTCTTCAGCAAATTTTGGCAATTGACCCGTAGCAGTGAGGGATTCGGTGTTAACTAAAAATGGGGGAATGACTTCTACATAACCGGCTTTTGTGTGGCGGTCGAGCATGAATTGAATTATCGCTCTTTCCAGGGCTGCACCAGATCCAATTAAGGTGACAAAGCGGGGACCAGCGATTTTTACTGCCCGTTCAAAGTTGAGAATTCCTAATTTTTCGCCGATTTCCCAGTGGGGCAAAATATCGGGATTTTGGGGTATGTATTCCTCTCCCCAGCGCCGGATTTCGACGTTTTCCTCTTCATTTTTGCCGATCGGCGTTGAGGAGCCCGGCAAGTTTGGCAGCGGCAGCAATAAAGCTTCTATTTGAGCTTTTAGGTCTTTTTCCTTTGCTTGCAGTTGGTTTGACTCGGTGCCGACTTCGTTGCCTTCTGCTTGCAAAGTTTGAATTTCGGGAGATTCGAGGGGTAAACCCGATTTTCTTTTTTGGCCGATGAGTTTGGCGATTTCGTTGCTGCGGGCTTGCAGTTGCGATCGCTTGCCTTCCAACTCCCGCTGCTGTATGTCTAGTTGCAAAATCGGCTCGATTTCATAGTTACCTCCGCGCAGGTTGAGGCTTTGTTGCACGGCTTGCGGGTTTTCTCGGATTAATTTGAGGTCTAGCACAGATTTATTCTAAATCTTAAATTTTAGAGCGGCTGGGACAAAACCCGATGATATAGAAGCTTTGTCAATCATTGACCAACTCAATTATAACTTATTCTGATGAAAAGTTGCCGTTGGGTGTTACCCATGAAGGGTCACACCCCACAAAGGTATGCTATACTGGCAAATATTAGTAGATGCACCCTGATAATTTTTTACCCCAGCCAGCGATGGCAGGGGTTTTTTGTTGTGGCATGGAATTGAAGTCCTGGATCCATTATCCGTCTAAAAAACCCGGTTTCTCGCGATAGTCATCTCAAATGAGGCAATTACGTTAAGAAACTGGGTTTTTGCGTCCAGGACTAGGTTAAGCTGTTGCGGCATTTAAACTGTATGTCAAAAAAAAATCAAAGTCTTGTGGGGTGTCCCGCCCGCGGAGAATATACAATTTAAATGCGCGACAGCTTACTAAAATATCTTTCCCGTTAAAAGTTAAAGCCTGTGCGGAGCAACCAAACCCATTGAGTGTCGTTGCGGCTGTCATTCTCAGGATTAACAACGACCCAAGCAGCAGGGGTGATGGAAATGTTGTCGTTTACCTGAAAGCGATAGAAGGCTTCAATGTGATAGGAAGTATCTCGCTCGCGGCGCACATTACTGCTCGTCACCCGACCTGGTAAACCCACCAAAATCCCGGGTAGGTTGCCTTCACCTCCGACATCTGGGAAACTTATACCGATCGCCCCATACACAATATCAGCGCGATCGCCGCCGTCAACATTTAGCACAATCAAGCCACCTCTACCATCAGAAAGGCTGCTAACACCGGAATTTTCAGCATTGGCGCGAGTATAAACGACCCAACCGTGAACTTGGAAGCGGGGAGCAAGGCGGTAGAATCCTTGTACACCTACAGAATCGCTGGATGTAGCAATATTGTTCCCAAACGGTTGCGCAGCCAGAAAACTGCCCGTACCGCCTGTGATATCGGCTTTACCGCTTGGTGCAAAGGTACGAGAATAGGCTACGCCAATGGCTCCGCGATCGCGCCGGTAGGCAAGCTGAACCAAAGCGTTGTACGAACCGTTGAATAAACCGTTACTTGACTGCGAGAGATTGGGATTTCCTGCTATATAGCCTACAGTCAGGGTGAGGTTTTTGACGATCGTCCAGTTGACAGCAGCACCGCCACCTCCCCGGCGGTAGAGGGGATTGTATTGTCCGAACTTCGAGGGAATTCCCTCACTATCGGTGGCGATTGTGGGAGGAGTCAGCAAATCCGTAATATCGGGATACCCAACACCTGTGGGGCCGACGGTCAGCGCCAGATTAGAGGTCAGCGGCGTTACATATAATACGTGAGGGACGGTGATTGTGTTGTCGGTATTGCCATCAAAGTTCAAGGCCGTCATATTTGTACCCGTCTCATCGGCAATCCTCCTGCCCAAGTTGCCGAATTCCAAACGGGTTCTCAGCATATCGCGACCGGTGAAGCTGGTTTCAAAATTTAATCGGCCCCGGTTGGCAACAATAGTGTTGGTGCGATCGTCCGAATCCCCAACACGGTTGCCCGAGGTATCTGTTACCACCACGATAATTTCCGCATTCAGCTTAGTTGTCGTGGAGAACTGATTCGCTTCTAGTTGTGCTGTGCGTGCCTCTAGAGTATCGACTCGACCCCGCAACACCGATAATTCAGTGGCAAATTCTTCTTGGAGTTTTTGGACGATCGCTAAATCTTCCCCAGTAATCAGGTTGGTTGTTCCTGCGGCAATTAGTTCGCTGACTCGATCGAGACAGCTATTCAATCCTGCTGCAAATTCGTACCGCGTTATCGCCCGGTTTCCTCTGTAGGTGCCGTCGGGATAACCGGCAATGCAGCCGTAGCGTTCTACTAGAGATTGCAGCGCCTGAAACGCCCAGTCAGTGGGTTTTACATCCGAGAGTTTAGAGACAGAATTCACCTGCGCGAAGGGTTTTTCTACCAAGGTATTTAACGGTTCAGGAGCAACTAATCTATCAATGGGAACCGCCAAACTTGGGGATGATGTTAGTAGAAATACACCCGGTGTTCCCAGGAGAAAAGCAGTAATCAGGTGATAAAAATGCTGGATGTGCATAGGACAAAGCTCCGCATAAAGACCCGATCTTGCATCATTTTCAAGAACGGGCAAGATGCCCGTTCCACAATAAAATTCACTCTTTGTGGAACGGGCATCTTGCCCGTTCCTAAACAAGTAATTGAGAAAGGTGCAATATCTCAGTTACATCCGTTAAATTCGTTACAGAATCCTTTGCCGAACTTCCTTCTTCCTTTTCCCCCTTGGGGGGGCAGGGGGGGTTTGCTTCCCCTACGCTGCGCTTGAACCGGTGCGAACTTTGTCAATCGTCACTGCGATAATTATCACCAGACCTTTCACAACTAACTGCCAGAAGAAAGACACATTCATGAGAGTTAGTCCATTGTTGAGCAGGGCAATAATTAAAGCCCCGAGCAAAGTACCCCAAATAGTACCAATCCCACCTGTAAAACTCGTTCCTCCCAAAATTACAGCAGCGATCGCATCTAATTCGTAGCCTTGCCCCAACATCCCCGTCGCACTGTAGAGGCGCGACGCGCTCATAATTCCACCTAAACCAGAAAGCAACCCACTCACGCCATAGACAAATAACAGCACCCGACTCACCTTAATACCTGTCAATCGTGCTGCCCGAATGTTGCCTCCCACCGCGTAAATATGCCTCCCGAGAACAGTCCGCCGCAAGACAAACCAACTCGCTAAAACTGCGAGGAAAGCGATAATAACCAACCAGGGAATTGGACCGACATAATTGTTACCTACCCAAGCAAAATTCAGATTTCTATTGATAACGGTAGTGCCGTTAGCGACTAAATAAGCAACTCCCCGCAAAGCTGTGTAAGAACCGAGGGTGACGATGAACGGAGGCAAACCTAAATAGGCAACTAGCGAGCCGTTAAGCAATCCCAAAAAGACTCCGGCTATTAACGCAGCCGGTACGGCAAACCAACCCAGACCTGGAACTAAAGAAACCAGCACCCCGACAACTGCCGTCACGCCCAAAATTGACCCGACAGAAAGGTCTATTCCGCCAGTCAAAATCACAAAAGTCATGCCAGTAGCTAGGACAATATTGATTGATGCTTGCCGAATGACATTGATAAAATTTCCTAAGGAAAGAAAGTTGGGCGTTACCAGGGAAAAAATCACACAGATGGCAACCAAAATCGGCAGGATACCGGCAACTTGGATGAATTTTTTCCAAGCTACGACTTTGCTCGCTTTCTGCCGATCGCTCCCTGAACTTCTGCTGGTTTTTGTTTGCGTTTGACTCATGATTTTACTACCTCTTTTGCACCAGTGGCATAAGCCATAATGTTTTCTTGCGTAATCTTTTCCCCAGTCGATCCGCCTACTTCACCGACAAGGCTTCCTGCTCGCATCACTAAGACGCGATCGCTCATCCCGACAATTTCCGGCAGTTCGCTGGAAATCATCAAAATAGCTACACCTTTGGCTGCCAAATCGCTAATAATTCGATAAATTTCGCTTTTTGCGCCAATGTCCACACCCCGCGTCGGTTCATCTAGCAAAAGTACCTTTGGGTTGATAGCCAACCAACGGGCTAGCAGCAACTTCTGCTGATTTCCCCCAGAAAGATCCATTGCCCTGATGCTCGGACTTGCAAGGCGAATCTGCAAATTATTAATAGCATCATTGACAATTTTTAACAGAAAATTTGAGTTAATAATGCCAGCTTTTGCTTCTCGATCGAGGACATTCATGGTGATATTTTCACCCGAACTTGCCTCCAAAAATAGTCCTAGAGCCTTGCGATCTTCTGGCACGTAAGCAATTCCGGCTGCCATTGCTTCATTGGGTGTCGAGACATTGAGATGACGATTTTCGAGTTTGATTTCACCGCTTGTCTTTCGATCTGCACCAAAAATTAGGCGGGCAAGTTCTGTTCTGCCAGCGCCAACTAAACCCGCTAAACCCAGAATTTCGCCCGCATGAAGTTGAAAACTGGCTGACTTTACTTTTTTGTGGCCGTCGCTTAAATTTGTTACCTCAAGAACAACTGCACCCGGTGTTATTTGATGCTTGTTTTCGTACAAATCCTGTAAAGAACGACCCACCATCATTTCCACCAGGCGTTCGGCCGAAATTTCGTGCTTTTCAAGAGAGCCAATATACCCGCCATCTCGGATGACGCTCACGCGATCGGCAAGAGCATAAATTTCTGCCATTCTGTGGCTGATATAAATAATAGCAATGCCCTCATTCCGCAAGCGGCGAACCACTTCAAAAAGCTTATCTGTTTCCCGGTCTGAAAGCGCGGCTGTCGGCTCGTCCATCACTAAAATTCTGCTGTTGTCTTTGAGCGCCCTAGCTATTTCCACTTGCTGCTGTTCAGCAATTGAAAGTGTCGAAACCAGGTCTCCAGCCTCAAAATTTGCATCGAGGTTTTGTAATACCTCAGCGGCCCTACGCCGCATTTCATCTTGGTCTAGAAATGTACCTCCTTTCTTCAGCTCGCTGCCCATAAAAATGTTTTCAGCAACTGTCAGATTAGGGGCGAGATTGAGTTCTTGATAAATAATCGCTATCCCTAAATTTCTGGCTTGACCGGGGTCGGTCATCTTAACAGCTTCGCCGTCAATTCTGATTTCGCCTGCATCGGCTATGTAGGCTCCGGCCAGAATTTTCATCAGCGTACTTTTACCCGCGCCGTTTTCCCCCATGAGGGCGTGGACTTCGCCCGGGTAAACGGTGATATTTACATCGTGCAAGGCTACAAAACCGTTAAAGGTTTTTTTAATACCTTGCATTTCGAGGACTGGCTTAGTTTTAATTGAATCTTGAGTGCTATTTACCATCGCAAATACCGTAAGAAAATCTGCTTGACTATTAAACTTAGATCCCCCCTAGCCCCCCTTCTTAAGGGGGGGAGAAGATTCTTCTCAAAGTCCCCCTTCTTAAGGGGGATTTAGGGGGATCTAGACTCGGGAAAAAACGGGATTCCTCAAGGGTTTTAGTCTTAATTTGACACGAAGAAGGTCACTCGCTTGTCCAGCCTTTATGTTGATGGACGTTTTCGCGATCGATCAGCGCGACTGGAATCAGAATGTTTGGATTGGCTGGCTTTTTTCCTTTCCGAATGTCGTTCCCGACTTCAACTGCCTTGGCTGCCATGCGAAATGGATCTTGAGCTGCTGTAGCCACAAATAGACTGTTGTTCTGCTTGAGGGCATCTAAAGCTTCAGGTGCACCATCGACTCCCACAATAAAGAACTCGCTTCTTTGTGCTTGTTTGGCCGCTAATTCTGCACCAATGCCACAGGGGTCATTAATTGCAAAAACAGCATCAATTTTTGGGAAGGAAGTAAGGACATCGCTCATCACTCTCAATCCGCCATCGCGGCTGCCTTCTGCGTTCTGATCTTTGGAAAGAACCTTGATATCGGGATATTTGGAGAAGACACTCTGGCACCCCTGAACTCGCTCGACGACTGAAGCGACGGGAGGCCCGTTGATAATCACAACGCTGCCTTTTCCTTTCAAGCGATCGGCTATATATTGACAGCTTACTTCGCCAGCTTGCACGTTATTTGAAGTAACTGTGGCATCAACGCCTCCCTCGGCGGCGGTATCAACTGCAATTATCGGAATTCCGGCTTGCTTGGCTTTTTCGACAGCGGGTGCAATGCCTTTGGTGTCCGCAGCATTGAGTACAATCATGCCGACATTAGAGGCAA
This sequence comes from Microcoleus sp. OTE_8_concoct_300, assembly GCF_031383065.1. Lineage (NCBI taxonomy): Bacteria > Bacillati > Cyanobacteriota > Cyanophyceae > Oscillatoriales > Microcoleaceae > Microcoleus > Microcoleus sp. OTE_8_concoct_300. The sequence continues at coordinate 41,831 of NZ_JANMZH010000332.1, forward strand.
TAAAGTTTTCGATTTGATTAAATTGCTGATTTAAATCGTCGCCGCTGGAAACGAGAGTTGTCCTCACGTTTGCACCGCCGATTTTCTTGGCTTCGGCCTCAGCGCCCTTGCCAACTTGTACGAAAAATGGATTGCCGAGGTCGCGGACTGCTACAGCAACTGATGAAAGTTCGGAGTTGCTTGGTTGTGTGCTGTTTTGAGCGTTCTGGGAAGCTGCGGTGCAACTTGCCAGGGTGCTGCTGAGTAGACTAAAAAGACTGAGTGCGATCGTTACTCGTTTCACCTCAAACTCCAATGAAGGCTGGTTTGGAGAGAGTCGCTCGTAAATATGACGTTGCCAACCTAACATTAGCTTTGTTAGGTTTAAGCTCGAATACCTAATGTTTTAGGTGAGCGGCTTTTCTTTGTACATGATTGTACGAGATCGTGTTTATTTTA
>NZ_JANMZH010000345.1:0-1128 GCF_031383065.1 Microcoleus sp. OTE_8_concoct_300
GGGCAGATTGCTAAATTTTTGCATAAATTGGCGATCGATCCAATCTTTCCAGTACCACAGCAGCGCCGATTCCCACATGAAGGATCCGCGAGATGCGATCGCCCTTTTATTCCCAGTACCAATTAACCCTAAGTATTGTTCCTGCGGTGCAAAGGGTGTCAGCGGTTTTCCCAATAAAAACTGCTGCAAATTTTCAAACAGCGGTTTGCCCTGACGCACGGCAAACACGCCTGCTTTGGGACGGGGATAATTAACCATCGCAGCGATATCGCCAGCCCCAAATACGTTGGGGTGAGAGACTGATTGCAGGCAATCGTTGACTTGCATAAAGCCGTTTGAGTCGGCTGCTAAACCGGATTCTCTTATCCAATTGGCTGCCGATGCTTGTGTTACCAAAAAAATGCGATCGCACTCTAATTCTAAACCTGATTTACAGGAAATTTTGGCATTGGGCATTGGGCATTGGGCATTGGGCATCGGGCATTCTTGATTATCTTCTATGTCAATCGTTTCTGGCTTTTCTATAGCACTAACTTTTTCCATTAAATGCAGTTTAATCCCACGACTAATCAGAATTTCTTTCAGGCGGCGACGCACCCGTTTGTTATGTCCCGGCATTAATTCAGCACCGCTATGAAACAAATGAATTTCTGATGATAATTTGTCTGATTTTAGTTCCTTCTTCTCTCTTTTTTCTCCCCTTGGGGGTAGGGGGGGGTTGCCTTCCTTCCCCAATCGAGATTGCATATTTAATGCTAATTCTACGCCGCCTGCACCGCCGCCGACAATGGCTATCCGCAGCGGTTTTTGGGAATGGTTTTGCCTTTCGGAAATTAACTGATTCCAGCTAGCTAAAAACTGCGGTACGGGTTTAGCTGCAATTCCATATTCTGCCGCACCCGGTACAGATAAAGTCGCAGGAGTGCTGCCGATATCCACAGAAAGCAAATCAAAATTAATCGGCGGGCGAGTTTGACAAATAACTAAATTTTTGTTAATGTCGATCGCGATCGCCCGATCGATTAATATTTGACACCCGGCAAATTCAGCGAGCGATCGCAAATCGATGTGACATTCATCATAATCGTAAAACCCGGCAACGTGTCCCGGCAGCATCCCCGAATAAGG
>NZ_JANMZH010000018.1:0-15194 GCF_031383065.1 Microcoleus sp. OTE_8_concoct_300
CAATATCTCATGTAGTATTGGTTCAATTGTTTCCCATTCTGAATCCGTTAGACTGCTATAATAAGGCATGGCTGCTACTGGATAATGCTTTTACGGTCACGTTACCACAAGACCGTAAAAGATGTCAAATGGGTTCTATAAAGTTGCTATCTTTAATAGATAAAGTTGGTATCTTTTAAGTATGGAATCTTAAATATTAGTAGATTCAATCTAGCCAAGTTTGTTATATTGACATACCTAAACTTTTATGATTTAATTTTGCTATTGCTTAAGAAATTCAGCCGAGGGAAACAACCGCACAGTGGAAAGCTTTCCTTTGAATAAGGTTGAGTCAAGCAAAAAAGTAAATTTGCGTAAGTCCGGATTCCAAAACATCAAAAAGGTAATTTATGAGCAAGATCACCGACGGACTACCTGCTTCAGAATTCATGAAAAAGAACTTAGGTATTTCTGAAGCTCCTGTTGAAGCATACCTGAACTACGGATATGCACTACTCGCTATTGCTGGAGCTGATGGAGAGGTTTCAGAAGCCGAACTTAATTGGTTACTAAATCATCAGCGTCTTGTTGGCGCACCTGAAGAACTAATAGAGAAATACAAAACATTTGACTACAAAAATGCTGATTTAGAAAGTTTGCTGAGTAAGATTACAGTTGATGTTTCTACTTGGTCGAAATCAAGATCATTATTGTATCATGCAATTCAAATGGCTAGCGCCGATGAGGATTACTCACCTGAAGAGCGAAAAGCTGTTAAGAAAGCAGCTAAACTGTTGAAGGTGGAAGATGATATTGCACTTGCTCTCAATAGGTTGGTAGAGACAGAAGAAGCAGTAACTGCATTACGCAAAGCGTTACTACAGACTGAGGTTTTAGCTTAATTGAGCAGAACCCAACATTCCCATCAGGTTGATTCACTGGGTGTGGGATTTAGGGTGTGGAAGCCCACGCGTAAATAAAGTGCAAGCGGCTAGACAGTTCGTGGCGTCTGGGATTAAAATAAGGAGGCTCTTATGTTTCGTTTAGACAGGGATTCCAACCCCGTCTAAACGAGTGCTCCCAAATCTCCAGATTTGGAAGGGGTTTTAAACCCTTACTGCTTTTAGTCGTGGGCAGAGGACGGAAGCATTTCTCCTGCCTCCTGTCCTCTGCCTTCAGGAGATAAAATGAAACCCGAATTCAATTTTTTTCAGCATTGGTATCCTCTTTCGCCAGTCGAAGATTTAGATCCCAAGCAACCAACATCTGTGACACTTCTGGGACTGCGTTTAGTCATCTGGAAACCAAAATCATCTGAAACTTTCCAAGTGTTTTTAGATCGATGTCCGCATCGGCTTGCTCCCCTAAGTGAGGGTCGCATTGATGACGAAACAGGGAATTTAATGTGTAGCTATCATGGTTGGCAATTCGATCGGCAAGGAATTTGTACTCATATTCCCCAAGCGGAAAATCCAGAACTTGTAAGCAAAAATAAAGAAAATCTGTGTGCTTTAGCACTACCAGTTCGTCAGCAACAGGATTTACTCTGGATTTGGCCAGATGCAAAATCAAGCGAACAAGCTGCAAATACACCCTTACCTTTATCACCGCAAATAGATGCAACTAAAGGCTTTGTTTGGTCTTCTTTTGTACGAGATTTAGAATATGACTGGCAAACTCTTGTGGAAAATGTGGCAGATCCGAGTCATGTTCCTTTTTCTCATCACGGCGTGCAGGGCGATCGCAAACAAGCAAGACCCGTCCCGATCAAAATTGTGCAATCAACACCCAATTTGATTGAAGCGACTATAGGAACAGATCTACAAAGAACAATCACTTTTGAACCACCTTGTCGCTTGGAGTATGCGTACAGTTTTAACGATGGCAGCAAACAGTTTGGACTTATCACCTACTGTATACCTGTATCTCCAGGTAAGTCCAGAATTGTCGCTTCTTTTACCCGTAACTTTGGCAAAACACTCCATCATCTCACACCCCGTTGGTGGGATCACATCAGCAATCGCAATCTGGTTCTTGATGGAGATATGGTTCTTCTAGAGCAGCAAGAATATTTTCTCCAACAAACACAATCTACCCAAAGCTGGAAAACTGCCTATAAGCTACCTACAAGTGCAGACCGTTTAGTAATAGAGTTTAGGAATTGGTTCGATCGCTATTGTCACGGACAACTACCTTGGAGCGAAGTTGGAATCAATGTTCCACCAACACGGAATATCAATAGCGATCGCGAACAAATCCTCGATCGCTACAAACAACACACCCAACATTGTCGTAGCTGTCGAGAAGCACTTTTGATTGTGCAACGCTTGCAAGCAGTGCTTTTAATCTACTTTGCTATTACTGTTTGCGCTGTTGCCCTCCTTCCCGATGGATTGCAACTGACTCTGGGTTTACCCTTAATTGTGACAGCACTATTAGGTTTAGGAGCTTACGCTTGGCTGAGATTCTGGCTTCGTCCGAGATTTTACTTTGTGGACTACATCCATGGGGACAGATAGAGGCGTTCATTCTTGGAAAAACTATTAGCTTGCTTATTTTGTTATAGCGGTTCTCAAAAAAGTGAGGTATGTCCTATGCCCTATGCCCTATGCCCACGGAGGCCTATGCCGGATAGTACCTCATCTTTCGCTCGAAAGGCTATAGATAAAGTTATCACTAGATTAGCAGGAGAGCCATTATAATGATAATGCTGCTCAAAAATTAATAAAAATAAGGGCGGAAGAACTCTCGATATAGCTCACAGCTAACAGTTATTTGACGATCGACAAGATGCACCAATCCTAAACTTTTCAAGTTAAATGTCACCTCCATTTCTAACTGAATTGGAGCCGTTAAAACCTGCTGAAAAGCTTCAGCTAACGGAGGACTTTGCTGAAGTTTCCCCAACAAATATTGAAGATGTTTTTGATAAATACTCATAGCAATTGTAGCATCTTGCAGAAAGGTTTTTATATGAATATTCAAGCGACTACTTTGATACAAAGCTAGTCGGATTAAATACGGAAAGCCACCAGTCAGCTTCATTAACTGCTCAAGTTCAGGTGTCGTGAGTGAAATTTGGTGACGTTGAGCTAAATCCTGCACCTGTTCTTGGTTAAAGGTTGGCAGTTCGATCGCCAATCCTACATTAAACGGAGAGCGATTAGTGGGTAAGGGAATGTAAACTTCAACAGAATAAGCGAGCACGACTCGTAACTTTTGCCAAACAGAATTGTCCTTTGTTTCCTCATACCAGGAACGCAACAAAACGAAAAAATCACCAGCGAGTTCTGGATACTGAAATAATTGGTGTATGCCATCTAGTGCTAAAACAATAGGGTTAGAGATTTCGTTAAGGATATAACCTTGAAAATAAATCGTGCTGTTAATCAAAGATCCCATATCCTCGTCCCAATAGTCATTTAATCTAGATTCCAAACCCAACTGTTTAGTGACATTGTTACAGAACCAGCGTAAGAAGCGATCGCTCCCAGCAAACACCTGTGTGCCGGCGGAACGTAAGCTAAGTCTCACTTTGTGGTAATTTTGACTCCTCCCATAATCCAGAATTCGTGCGATTAGGGAAGTCTTCCCCATCTTGCGAGGTGCTTTAATGCGAATGAATGCACGGGGTTGGAGAATTTCTTGATAACAGGTTTGTTCGATAGTTGGTCGCTCAATGTATAGGCCCGAAGCGACGGGAACTTGTCCTTCTGGAGATTCTAGAACGTAGTGTTCCCCAGTCACGCCCGCCGTCGGCATTGCTGTTGTTGTCTCAGTTGGCTGAGGATTGTTCTGATTTACCAAATGCTGTGCTAGCAGCGCCGGTAAATTTGTTTTATTAACTTTTTCACCGATCGCCTGTGAAAGCAACTGCCATAATTTAGGCGCAACTGAAAACTTAATATAGCTTTCAGAGTATTGATTTTCTTCAGCAATTTGAGCGTAAGTTTTTTTATCTTCAAGTAGAGATTCTCGCAACAATACCTTTTGAATATAGTTAAGCGGCAACCCTGTTTCTGTAGCAACTAAAAGTATCGCAAATTCAACAAGTTTTTCAATTCTTTTCATTCAAATAGCAATTGGCTAGGTTAAAATACTCAAGGCTCGATTGGCTCAGAGCCACTGCTTCTGTTGGCAAGTTAACCCTTCAGCGTCTGTAAAGCAGGCTCCTTTGAGGCGACAACCAGAGTAATCAGAACCTATTAGCTGAGTATCTTGCAAGTTGGTTTGTCTGAGCTCGCTCTTAACCAGATTGGTATCTCGTAAGACTGCTCCCTCTCGAGAGGCTGAAAATAGAGAGGCTCGTTTTAGAGCAACAACGATTAAGTCAGCGCCCACTAAGTTGGCTAACTAAGTGGGCAATTCGGCTTAAAATTGCTTCTGTCAAATCAGCATATCTCAAATTATATCAAGTCCGGGAGCACAGTCCTAGGTAGAGTGAGGGTGCGATCGCAATTAGCAGCAGAAGAGGGTCACCAATGAAAGAAAGTTAAACCATGGATCAAGTTTTGCTGTTGAAGCAAGCGCCGACAGTGATAGAATAGCACAACTTCAAGCTCATCCAACGACTCGAAGGAGCGATTGGCAATTGGTTAATTGGTGAGAGACCACAAACATTAAGCTGGCTGTAATTGTGGGGAATAAGCAGGAAGAAACAGCAAGTTAATTGATAATTTGGTAACGAGTCCGCTGGCATTGGATTAGATGCCGAACGGTAGCGACGAGGCGAGTTCTTCTACTGAGAGATGTGGTTCGATGACCAGACCCACGGGCCCATAATTGTGCGATCGCACGATCGATTAACTACACCCCATTATACCCAGAACCGTGCTACCGGACGTGATATCAGATGACTAAATTGCGTTTTTCCTCTCTGTTTGGGCTATAAATTTCTCTCAGTTTGTTGTTGCTCGTGTCTGTTTTTGGACGAGACTTTTACGCTCTTGCAAACCGGGCGGCTACTTTTATAATTGATATCTTGTATGCCAAATCTGCTGTCACTATTTTTTCTCGGAGAGCGAGGAAATATGTTTTCATTAGCTTTGACTACAAAATGATATTTTATTGTTATTTATTGTACTGCGTTACAGCGGGAATTGCTGTAAATATTGCCCAATTAGCTGGTTACTAAAGTTGAAGTTAAGTAGAAATTAACCTAATAAACTGAAATGATAAAATACAAAAATCAACTATTTTAATTCCACCTTAAAATTAACTCATTTAGGACTTGTGCATCAACTTTTTTTTTAAAATATACCTACAGGCATCCTTATGGTAAAAAAAACTGGTTTTTGACTGTGGAGGGGTGGGTTTATGCAGCTCCGGGACGTGAATTAAAAATCTTAATTAATCCGCCCCTGGGATATATTTCACCTATAAAAAAGAAGCGATCGGACAGCATATAAAATCCCCGGGCGCCGGATTTGCCCAGAAGAAAGGTTGAATTAAATATTGGTTTTAAATTATCGCTCTGTAGGTATCCTCTTGCAGTGTCAAGAGGTATGGATCGCTCGACCTATCTGGGCTTTGTAGCTCAGATAATTTCCCGGTTTTCCACCGGGAAATTATCAATTAAATCAACCTTTTTTCTGGCCTTGCAACTTAGTTTTCCAATTGGCGATATTCTTCTGAGCCTGCTGATAGCTCTTAGTACCGGACGGCACAAGCGAAGCAGCTTCAACTGCTTCTTTCAGCTTTCCTTGAGAGCCGCGCAACTGAGCAATTTTGAGAATAGTTTCGCTCCACTCTCCAATCAACTGCTGAGCTTCTTCATACTTTGGCTGACCGGGCTGAATTTTATTAGCTTGCTGGATGGCTTTACTGTAAGAAGAGGCAGCCCCCCGCTTAATTTGACCCTTAACAGCCGATAGCAAAGCAGCATTTACTTTTTGGCTTTTGGATAGCTCCTCCCATTGAGCGATCGCCTCTTTCGACTGATTGTAAACTGGCTCATTGACATCAGGCATCAATTTAGCCGCGCCGATCGCCCCCTGGAAATCGCCCCGAGCAGCCCGGCCGTTAGCTATATCCAAAATCGTTAAACTCCAGCGCTCAATATCCTGCTGAGCCTGCGGGAAGAGCGGATCGCTAGGCGGAATCGTTCGAGCCTTAACCACCGCCCTATTAAAACTAGAAGCCGAACCATCCTTGAGGAAAGTTTTCGCCTCAGCCCACACCTGCTTGCTTGATGGCGGCTGCTTGGTTCCAGTCCCTGCTTGCACCGCCAGCGGTTGGTTCTGCGACACCCCAGCACCAGCAGATTTTTGAGCTCCTGGGTTTTGGGCATTTTCAGCAGGCGATCGAGGATCTCCTTCCTTCTGACCGAGAAAAATGGATTTGTTCGTCACAAAAACACCCAACAGCAGCACCAAAGCCGTAGCTGAGCTCCACAAAATTAGCTGTTGTAAAAAAGACTTATCCGACCCCCCGTTATCCTGAGCCTCCGGCTTTTGCAACTTCGGTTGATCGCCCCCCCGATCGTCCGTGCCCACAGCATTCGGCTGCGACACAGGCGGCATCTCAACCGACGAATCCTGAGCGTTGCGAACTGCCGGAGGCAGCTCCATGCGAGCCGTAGCCGTTGCCATTTGGGGGCTATCAACCGAAGTTGCATTAACCGTCATATTGCCATTGCGTCCTGCCAATAAAGCAGTTGGCACCCCAGAAGCATCCGGCAAAATCACCAAATGAGCCTTTCCTGGAGGATTCACCACCATCAAAGGTTCTTGTTTGGGACGCAAATGGTGATCGCAAAGCTCCGGCAGCCGATCGCTCAAAAAACGGTCTAAACCCTTAAGGGTCATGCACTGTCCCGATCGCAGCCCCTCCAAAAGCGCCGTCGTAAAAAACCCCTGACGCAAAGCCGAAGTTTCCCGCGAAACTTGATTCGGGCGGCAAGAAAGCACCGTCGGGATTTCCAGTTCCCGCGCCAGCTCTGCCGTTTGAGAGCCGATCGTTTCCCCCGCTTTCACAATCTGGCTACGGTTCATATCAACCAGCACCAATACCGTTTCCGTAGGAGCCTTTTTCAGAGTATTCAACAGCAACTCTACCGGAATCCCCGTACCCTGAATGTCAGCCGGATTGCCGTCCACCGGCATCAAATAATCCTTGCCTTCATAGCTGACACCGTAACCGCTAAAAAAACACCAGAGTAAATCTCCATGTTGAAGATGTTCAGCGCACAGGCTTTGGGTTAACCTCAGAATATTTTCCCGATTCGGATACGTGGATTGACCCCACAGCGACGGCGAGCTATCGGTCATCAGCAGACATCCATCCGGCGCAAAACCCGCCTCCTCAGTCAAAAAACCGTACAGTGCCTCTGCATCCTCTTGGGCATAACTCAAAGGCTGGAGTAACTGATATTGATTGATGCCTATTGCAATACAAGCGTGATGTTTCATCCCCATATGCCCTATATATATAATGGACAGCTTGCACAAAACGATAACACATAGCCGTTTAAGGTTATACCCACTTTCGCCCCTCCCTCAGATAGCAGTTGTCCCAAGGCAGAAGTACCAACCAGCGCCCAAATTTAGCAGCCTAGAATTTTAACTTTTTATATTGCGGTAAAAAATTATACCCTGTGCCTGCCTTTAGAAAAATGACGTTAAATTGGATACACAGCCCAGTCTATTTGACTCTAATTTTCAGCGAACTACACCAAAAAGGAACAACCCGCCAATGGTCTCTACCGCACAAAAAGAAATCTCCCCCCACCGCGAATCGCTACTGAAGCAAAAGCATCCTAAAACGCATAGCCACTATAGGTTTAAGGATTTTTTTGCCTTCGATAGCCAGAGGGGTACAATTGACGACTGGAATGAGTCGCGCAACATTTTTACCAGCGAAGACTTCATTATCGGTTTGGTGGAGGGACTCGAAGAAGAAGTAGGCCCGGCTTCCTCTGTCATCATGTATACTATTGGTTGCCAGTGGGGACTCCAAGATTCCGAATTTTTTCAAAAATGGTTTAGTGCCGAATACAGCCAGAACATTCGTCAGTCAAATCTGATGTTTCTGCTAGAAACTTGGTGGTGGCCCTTCACGGCTCAAGGTTGGGGCCGCTGGGAAGTGGACATGAGCGATCGCAAACACGGCTGCATCTTCATCAACCTCTTTGACTCAGCAGTTGCTCGCACTTTGGGCGACGTAGGCAAACCGGTTTGTCACCTATACGCCGGTTTGTTCGCCGGTTTCTTCGGCTCTCTAGTCAAAAAGCCTCTGAGCTGCATAGAACTCCAATGTTACTCAATGGGAGAAACCTATTGCAAGTTCCTCCTCGGCAACCCAGATAAAATTGATGCAGCAGCATTCTGGCTCAACGAAGGTGCCAACGCCCGCGATATTCAAAATCGAGTGCAACAGGGTGAAATATTGCGGTAAACAACCTGGAAAGGCACATCCCCTGCCCTGCCTTTCCTCCCACCAATTTCGCGATCTATAGTGCGATGGTGGGCCTCTCCAGGCAGGAAGAAAGATGAAAAGTCAAACTTCATGGTTGGACAAGTCTGTCCAAGACTTCTTTGGTCACTATAATTGGCTGGGAAAACCTTTAGAAACCCCAAATGGCTCGACCCCCGGTCAAGTTCTGACTTTAACCCAGCCAGTCGCAGACTTTTTTCAAGCTATCTCTTGGGAAGGAATTCCCGAAGTAGGCGCCCTACCCCTACCGCCACCCTTGCCAGTAATTTCTATTTCTGAATCAGCAGAAGTCACCATTGATGATCTATTCGACCTGTTTTAATCTGTGTGGGGAATGGAAAATAAAAAATAGGGCAATCCCTCATTCATCTTCCCTCACGCCTCTTTCCTCATCCCTCAAAATCCATTAGTTAAATCCGTTAAATCCCGATCGCGTGCTCGTTGCCGAACTTCCTTCCTTTTATCAATTACCGATTACCACTTAATTAAAATCATGCACCCTGAGATTGAGGCGCTGCTGGATCAGGCAGAAAGCCACTTTTTAAAAGGCGAAGAACTCATCGCTTTTAAGCGTCAAGCTGCAACCCTTGCCCAGCGCTTAAAAATTTACGAATTTTTGCGAGAGAAGGAAGCAAGCATCTTCCAACCAGTAGCCGACAAGCTACAAGAAACATTCCCCGACGAAAAACAAGAAACTTTAGAACGATCGCTCAAACACTGGGTGCTAGTCTTGCGGTACTGCGCTATGGCTATGCTGCTCAACGATCGAAATTTTCTCGAACAGCGCCTCCTAGACTGGCTTTCCGGCATAGTCGAAGCCCACCAAACTCAAAAGATCGAAGCAACTGTTTGCAATCTGCTGCAAACTCGTTTAAAAGAACTGCTTTCCGAGCAAGCCCGGACTATATTGCAACCATTTTTCGACCAAGCCCAGTCAATTATTGACCAAGGTAATAAATAATCAGTTTGCTTCCCAATTGCCAATTCCCAATTCCCAATTCCCGATGATTAATATTGCCGACTTACTCAAACAGCCCCGACTCCCTGGAAACTACTTTGCCAGCGATGCCTACGTCCGAGGCGACCTCGAACTCGGCCTGCTCGAAAACCGCCGGGGCGATCGGCTCCTAGCGCTCCCTGAAACACTGATTCAAGCCATTTATATCGGCTTAGAGCAAGAAACAGGCCAAGCCTCCCGCCTCGTGCTTTTCAACTGCGGTCGCTGGTGGGGTAAAAACTTCTACGTGCGTTTTTGCGAAGAAGTCAGCGAATACTACGGTCAGCCAGTTTCCGAAATGGAAATGGTAGAATTTCTTCAGTCCTTGCAACAGTGCTGGAAAACTCACGGATGGGGAACATTTGAGCTTGACCCCAGCTATGCCGAACATGGATTTTTAATAGTAAAAATTGCTAACTCTCTTTTTGCTAAAACAGCCCCTAAGTCTAAGCGGCCAGCCTGTTTTCTAGAAGCAGGTATTTTAAGTTCGTTCTTTAGTCAGCTCACAGGTCGAGAACTCCACTGCCTGCAAACCTCCTGCGAATCCTTGGGTTCGGACTGCAACCGCTTTATTTTAGGGCTGCGCGATCGCCTCCAACCTGCCGATTCTCTGGTTGAACAAGGAAAAGACCATGAAGCTATTCTCAGTGAACTTTTCCAAAAAAACTGACTTGTTGGACAGCTATTAGTTTGTTGCTAATAGCTGTAAAATTGATTGAGATGCAGCCATCTTATCCACCCTATCATCAAAACTGTAAGTTAAATTATCAAAAATCTACTGAGTTAAAAAATCAGGTTTTAGCTAATTAAATAAAACCTGATTATAACTAGCAGCTAGACAATTCATAACTTACCCTAGAAACTCATAAAATTTAAAAGCAATCACAACCTCAAACATTTTGCTAGAACTTAATGGACGCCAATGAACTTCTAAATAGATATGCAGCCGGCGAAAGAGATTTTAGACTGGCAAATCTGCGCGGCATTGTGTTGAGTCCGATCGATTTATACCGTTCCAGCGATGCCCCAACTCTCATTTTGGCAAACCTCAACCAACACCAGCAACGACCCTACTTAATCGGTGCTAACCTCAGCGGGGCCGACCTCACCAAAGCCCATCTGAGCCGAGCAAACCTCAGCAAAGCTGACCTCAGCGGAGCCAATCTCACCGGCGCCAACCTCATGGCAGCAAGTCTGAGCGGCGCCAATCTCATCGGCGCAAATCTCACCGACGCCAACCTAGCCGGATCTCACCTGAATTGGGCAAACCTGAGCGGAGCAATTCTCCCCAAGGCAAATCTCATAGGTGCAGATATGAGCGCGGCTAACCTCACCAAAGCTGTTCTCAGTGAGGCAAATCTCAGTAAAGCCTATCTGATTAAAGCCAATCTCAACGGGGCAAACTTGAAAGATGCTTACTTAAGCCTAGCAAGTCTCAAAGAGGCAGACTTGACTGAAGCACAGCTCACCGGAGCCGAATTATCCAAAGCTAACCTAGCCGGAGCCAACTTAACCCGTGCTAACCTCACCAAAGCCAACCTGTTGAAAGCTAACCTCAGGCGAACTAACCTCACTCAAGCCTATTTAAACGGCGCGTGCTTGAGCGGATCAGACCTCAGCGAAGCTTGCTTGGATAGAGCCAATTTGTGCAAAGCAGACCTGAGCAATACCTACCTGAGAAACATTACTTTGAATGGCAGCCACTTAAGCGGTATTAACCTCAGCGGGGCCGAACTCAGCGGTGTAGACTTGAGCCGCAAACTTTTAACTGGAATCAATATGGCAGAGGCATTGTTGAACGAAGCCAACTTGAGTGGTGCTTATCTGATGGAAGCTAACTTGAGCGGAGCAAACCTCAGCAAAGCCAACTTGAGCCTAGCGTATCTGATCAAAGCCGACCTTTCTAATTCTTGCCTGCATGAAATTAACTTGAGCAAAGCTAACCTGAGTCAAGCCAACTTGCAGAAAGCTGACTTGACAGGAGCCAACCTCCGGGGAGCCATTCTCACTGAGGCGGATTTGAGGGGAGCGCAGTTGAGTGGAGCCACTCTTCCTAACGGGACAGTTTATCGCCGTTAACGTGTCAACCCCCTTGATTATTTGCCGAGTAAAGTGCGGTTGATGTCCAGAATCGGAAAAAATAGGTTCGTTTCTTCCACAGTGAGATATTTTTTGAGTACCTTTTTCATCACATCGTAGGTCACGTTCGCACTATTTCGCACTTGAACAGCACCTAAAATAGTTTGCAACCAAAGCAGCAGCCGATCGCGCAACCGTTCAGTATCATTAATCAACAGTGCTGCAGCCGAATGCCTCAACACCCGCACAATATCTCCACGGCACTTTTCAGTCACATCGTTAGCCCCGCGGCGAAATAAACTAGGGTCGAGAGACTGCATTTGTGCTTCCACTTGCCGCATAATTTCTGTTTCAGAGGCTTGAAGTTTTTTATAAGCACTCATCCGGTGATTCAAAGACTGAAAGTAGTCTTTCAAAAATTGGAGTTCTTCAGCAGTGGCGTAGCGTCCGTCTGCTTCCGTGCTCAAACGCGCAAGTTGGCTCAACATAGATTTTTCTCTACTACTAAAATACAAACATATCAGTTTTAAGCTTCTTTAGTCCGAACTAAATACTGTCCTACTTGGAAGCGCGTTTCATTAAGCTGTGTAACGAGCGAACGAGTAATTAACTTTCCCGATTCTACAACTACTTGACCCGTAATTGGGTGTAATAAATCTTGCTGGGCCCGACGGCCGATCAGAGCTTCGACATTTTCAATAGCATTAATGTACATCCCCGCAGGCAACTGTACAACCACACCCTCGCCCATAATTTGAGCCTGACAAGCAAGTCGCGAATTGGCTTTAGCTGTAGTAATGACTTCCAACGTCCTCCTCTCGCGGCGGTTCATGTCAGACAAGCCTTCCATGCCTTCTTTAATGTAAACGTGGCAGGTAGCGCACATTCCCCGCCCCCCGCATTCCTTGAGAACGTCTAAGTCTTTGGAAAGTAAGGCCGACAGGATATTCGATCGGGTTTCGACTGCCATTTCCTCGGCAATTGGATCTAGTTTAATAATTTTAACCATATTGATTTTTGCTGCTGTCAAGTTCAGTATTTAGCAAGTACGATCGACATATTCAAAGCAAAAAAAAATTTTGCTAACACTCAAAAAGGTTAAGATGCCTTGACGACAGCATCGGCTTCTGGCTCTCTAACCTAGATTGCATAACCGCGCTTCTGTTTTGGTCATCGCTGCCCTTGTCGCCCCGATTCCCGAGCTTAGCCTTGAAAAGCTAAAACCTTAGACGCTTCCTGGACGGTCTTGAAAAAACTGTAATAGTCGCGATCGACTAAAATAGCAGCCACAGGTAGTCCCAGATACGGCACCCGAATCCGGCAAGATTGATAGTGATTCCGAAACTCAATAATTTTAGTAGGTCGCACTGTGCGATCACTCTCAAGGAGGCTGAAAATGAACCTGAGATAACATAGGCTGTACCTGGCGAGGGATTCAAAAATTTGAATTTTTGTCAGAATTATTTACATATTTTAATACTAGCTCAAGCTTTTTCTATAATTAGACCGATGCAACATTCTAAGTACCGCATTTTAGGGCTAGTCGGACAAGGACAATTTGGTCGAGTCTTTTGTGCCAGCGTTCGAGAAGCTCCCGCCCAGGACTCCCGCCTCACCAGCCAACTGGTTGCTCTCAAAGAACTTAGTCATCAAAAAGCCCCAACTAGCGAATTCTTGCGAGAGCTGTGGTTTCTGATCACCTTGCAGCACCCGAACATTGTTACCTGCCGAGCTCTAGAACACACAGCTACAGGTAGGTACTTGGTTATGGACTACTGCGAGGGAGGAACCCTCCGCAACCTGCTCAAACAAGACCGCCCCTTGCGGGTGCTCGAAGGTTTGCAGCTAGTCATGGAAGTTTTAGCAGGCTTAGACTACGCCCACCGCCGAGGCGTAGTTCACTGCGACATCAAACCCGAAAATATCCTCCTAACTTTAGGATCCAAAGGTTGGTCGCCCCGGCTGTCTGACTTTGGCATCGCGCGTCGGCTGCCAGAAATTGGTACCACTCGCCTCCACCAAGAAATTTCTCCCGACGCTACCGTAGGTTCCCCCGCTTACATGGCCCCAGAGCGGTTTTACGGCCTTTTTTCCCCGATGTCAGATATATATGCAGTAGGAATTCTGCTGTTTGAATTGCTAATGGGCTACCGCCCTTTCGGGGGAACCCCCGGAGACTTGAGGTGGGCGCACCTGAATCAACGCTTGCAATTTCCCGACGCTATCCCCGAACCTTTGCAAGCAATAGTCAAAAAATCTTTAGAAAAGCTACCAGCCCGCCGTTTTGCCAGTGCTTCCCAAATGGCTCAAGCTCTACGGCTGATCATGTACGACCCCGCTGTCAGGCAATTGGGCGACTGCATTATTCCTTGGGAAAACCCCACAACCAATGGTGATAAAAGTCTGAAGTCGGAAACTGAGTCTTTGCTGGAAATTGAAGAGGAAAAAGCATCAGAGTCGGCTATTAATTTACTTGGGACTGTGCGCTATTCGCTTTCTTCGCCACAGCCAGTGATACTTCCTGCACCGTTGACCGCTTTAATTGCCACTGAAACGTATCTGTATGCTGCTGTAGGTACAGAGGTGAAGGTTTGGTGTCAGCCGGGAAAACAGCTAGTTACAGGAGAAATGTCTACTTCTATTTCATTAATGCCGGAAATCGTGCGCGGCATTTTACCTACTTCCCACGGCTGCTGCGTTCTCACGGAGCAAAAACTTTACTGGCTCAACGAGGACTCTTGGGAGCCTCAGTGCCTGCTGGATAAGGGTTTCAGGCAAGGTTCTGATGCTTTAAAAGCTGCTGTTGACTCTCACGGCAACTGGTTGACAGTAGCGGTTCCGGGCGAACTGCGTTTTTATTCTTTAGCTGCAAACAGCACTGCGGGCGATCAGGAAAAAGCCTTGAAGCTGATCGCTACTGTGCCATTACCGGAACACTATTTACCAGAATTAATTTTTTTGGATCGGCGACACGTCTTAGCCGTTTGGCCGGACAACGAACCAAAAAATCCCCAAACTATTTTTAGAGTTTACACTCGCCGCGGCACGCCGGTGGGTTCTGTGCGGTTGTCTGCCAGCGTCGGACAGATGCTGTTGACACCTGAGCCTTATACTTTGCTGGGAATTCCCCAAGGTGGTAAGGCGGCGGTGCTATTGATGAAATTGTGGCCGCTCAAGGTAGCGCGAATTCCCCTTGAAAGTTTGCCCGTGTCTGCTTGTGTGGCTAATTGGGGATGGGTGTTGGCAGATGTTGGGGGGCAGATAGAAGTGTTAAACAGTCAAGGGATTCAAGTAGGGAATTTTAGCAGCCCCGCCTCACCCCGGGCGATCGCTTCTTGGGGGAATAGAGGTTTGGTGATTGCTGTCAATACTGAGGAAGAGAGTCACTTGCACTTTTTAGATGTAGATGTTGAGGAGACCAACTTGCCCTCGATCATCAAAGGCTGATAACTGGGGTAACGATAAATGTTTCGGGGTTACTGTAATTAATGAGAGTGTGGTTGGGGGCGATTTATGTAATAGGAGCCGTCAGCGGGGGGGCGATCGGGTCAGGAGCAGACCCAACCCTATCGAGGGTGAAGTCCAGCGAAGGCAGAGACTACTTAATAGAGGACTCAGATTCAGCAACTACCAACTTGTGTGAAGCGTGAAGCGGGCGATCGAGCCGAACATTCTCACGAAAGCCTTACCTCCTTTGTAAGTCCCA
>NZ_JANMZH010000373.1:0-8861 GCF_031383065.1 Microcoleus sp. OTE_8_concoct_300
TTAGAATACTTTCATCAAGATATCGGAATCGAAGAAGGCGCTTCGGATTAAGATTTAATTTGATCGCTGGTATTTATAATTATGAACTTTCTTTAAAGACTAAATTAGAGATCGCCTGAGACTTTCGCAAGAGGTCTACTATCAATTCTGAGAAAATTCTGAAGTCCAGCAACAATTTTTTGAGGGGCGCTGGTTTAAGGATTGTATTACAGTCTGAGTACGGTTGCTGTTAAGCTTAATTAAGCTGTTGCGGATGGAACTCATAGCTGCGGAGGCGGACTGGAAAGCCCGCCCCACAAGGGAAGAAATCGGGTTTATACCTTGGTTCTTAGTCTTAAGGTAGAGTGGCCTACCTAATTAGGAGTATGTTAATTAGAGGCGCGATTACTTATTTGTGCGGCACAATCACATCAAAAAAAGCATCTTCCAAATCATAACCAAACATCTGCGACATGGCCATCAACTTCGATTTACTGGGGATTCCCTGCTGATTCAACCAATCAGTCAACACAAAAATTTTGTTCATCAAAAACATTTCCAAAGCTTCAGGATTGTACTGAATACCTTGGGTGCGGTGAAACTGGTGCGGCACCAACATCGCGGTATAGCGCGCCAATTCTCCCGCTTTCCAATCCAGCAAAAATGGCAGCCAAGGGTAACAAGCATCCAAGCGAATAAACCACAGTCGCACTTCGGGAATTTCCGAAATTTCTCGCGGATCTAACTCTTCGCGCGGATACTCTATTTCAAATTGTAGCTGTTGTTCGTTTTGGGCGATCGCTCCTTCGGCCAGCCACTTTTCAATTACAGTCCGCACCGGAGACAAATCTAAACTGTTTATGCGATCGGCATCTATCGCTATCATAATACTCATAAAATTTCAACCTTATAGCATTAAGTTTTATCTATAATACCACCAATCACAATCACCAATTATATCAAATCTGTTAAATCCGGTACACCAGGACTCTTGCAGACATCCGCAAAATATTTTGAAAAGCATCTGCCTTAATCTCCGTTAATCTGCGGTTTCCCTCTTGCATCAAAGATTTATGCAATCTTTTCTACTACTCGTTGCCGAACCCTCACCCATTTTTCCCAAACTTGCTATCTTGCAAAGAATTACCAATCCCCTGGATAATTCCCCGCCCGATCAAACCAATTCCCCGTCCTATAACCTGAGTCAAAACGTAAACAACCCCAGCACCCAACAGCGAAATAACCGCCCGAACTGTAGGTGCGATCGCATCCCTAGTTTCCAGCAGCAAAGTCAAGGCTAACTGCCACCCAGAAAGCTGTGCTAACTCCAGATTTCTCGGAGCATAAATAGAAATCCTCTTAATTCCTGAGTCGCCCAAAACAAATAGCCAAAACCTGCTTTCAAAAATAGCTTTCGGATCCACAAAATAGCTATCCCAGCGATATTTCCACGACAAATTATTCCGAAACCGCTCAATTTCTCGTGTCGAAATCAACTTACCATCGTAAAAAATTTGCTTGATTTCTTCAATATTCGCCAAATTATTTAGTAGAGGCTGTACCACTCCGCTAGCAACTTGAATTGCCAAATTTTCTAACAAAGCTTCAGCTCGCTGCATCGCTTCCGGGCTGCCAGCAACACAAGAAATATTGTCAACTGTTAGAGGAATTTCAAATAGCAAATGTGCAAATAAATCAACTGTCATCGGTATTTTGTCAAGGATTTGTGCTGCAACTACATCAGCATCTGCCAGCAGCATCGGCACAACTTCTACACCGCTGCCTGCCAAGATATCAGCAGCGCTTCCCCCTTGACTTTCTGCCAGTCTCAAGCTTGTTTGACTGCCATCAAAAACCCGAACTTCTCCCGTTTGCAGTGTATAGTATCTCCCAAAAAAATCTATGATTGTCGCCTCCCACAAATCCCGTAAAATAGCAGGCATTTTTTGCGACAATTGAGTTTGCTGCACTTGCGAAAAGCGCAATTCCTCCAGCAAATCCTCTAACTTCCGCAGGATGGAACTCATCAATTCGCGCTTTTTGGTCGATCGCAAAATATCGATTTCCAAAGGCAAGCCAGTCAAATTCACCAAATCAAACTGCAATTTACCCGCAGCCGAGTCAAACAAGCTATCTTGCCAATTAGTTGCAACCACCAAAGATTCAGCCGAAACTTGGGAATTCGCTAATTGCGATTGAGAATTATTTTTTAACAAATTCTCGCCTCTAATTTCTTCTTTCTCCCCTCTGTCTTCTCCCCTCTGCTTTCTGCCGAATGCCTTCTGCTTTCTGCCGAATGCCTTCTCCCCTTTTCCTTCAAATAATAACTGACTGACAATCCAGCGAGCTGCCAGCAATTCTCTGCGGCGGCCGCTGAGTACCACCCCATCTAAAATAGAGGGCAAATCAGTCGGATCGGCCGCTTTAACCTCTTGCAAATCAGCTTGGACAACCGCCAAAGTTGCATCTATTTCCCGCAGTCCAGAAACACAAAAATAAGCCAGCATTTTTTTGTGTACTGGCGTATCAACTGTCGGATTATCTGCATTTTTATCTGCAATTGCTGCGGAGTTTTCTACTGTTTGAACCACCGCTGCATTTAGTTCTATTTCCGGGTTAGTACCCGCATCCGTCGCCCAATAAGTGCGACCAGATGCCACCGCGCGAATAGCTTCGATTGTCAAGGAAATATCTCTACCTTTAGGACAATAGCCATTCGCGCCCGTAGCCTGTACGTCCGCCAACTGCTCGGGTGTCAGCGGCCCGCCTAGCAGCAACAGGGGGAGGTTGGGGTACAAACTTTTGAGTTCGCGACAAAATGCCAGCGCCTCTGTTTGGCCCGATCGCAAATTTAAAGTCTCAACAGCCAAAATGCTCAAATCTGCGGGCTTCTTGGCTGCAAAGGAGCCGATCGAGCGAGCTTCTAGAATCCGCAAAGCCTCGGTTCCCCTTGAAACCTCTGCGACAACTTGCAAGTCTGGATGCTGCTCGATCGCAACTCGCAGCCCCAGCCGGAAAATGGGGTCGCCATCGATCGTCAGCACTTGGAAATTACTCACTTGATTTTAAATTTGAGATTTTAGAGACCGAGCGCGCAAAAACCCAATTACTCAGGAATCAAATTACCATCAGGAGGCCCAGCCGATTCAGGAATCGAGGGCGGCGCGGGTTCCGGAGCCGGAGCCGGAGCCGGAGGAGGAGGTTCCGGAGCCGGGGCCTCTTGTCTCGCGGGCGGATTGTAAGGTTCCGGCTCCCTGGCGGGCGGATTGTAAGGTTCCGGCTCCCTGGCGGGCGGATTGTAAGGTTCCGGCTCCGGAGCCGGGGCCTCTTGTCTCGCAGGCGGATTGTAAGGCTCCGGAGCAGGCGCGTACTCCTCCTGTCGCGGAGGAGGCGCGTACTCCTCCTGTCGCGGAGCCGGTGCGTACTCCTCCTGTCGCGGAGGAGGCGCGTACTCCTGTGCGGGAGCTGGCGCGGACTCGCGAGCTGGCTCTGGCGGCGGTGCAGAGTTGGCTCTAAGTTCGGCACTCCAGCGCCCGATCGCACCTGCGGCTTCTGAATACAGCGCCCTACCGTAACCGATTTGGGAAGCCGTATCGATCGCCGCTCCTAGACTGCCTTGAGACGCCAATTCCGAAGCTCGATCCAGAATCGGTCGGTCTTGAGCAACTTGCAGTTCACTCACCCACTGATAGAGATTATCCTGAGCTTTGGCGTACAAAGTCCTACCGCTCTTAATTGCCGAAGCTTTTTCAATAGCAGCGCTAAGTTTTCCTTGCTTCGCCAGGGCGATAGCTTCATCCAAAAAAGGCTGATCTTCAATAACTTCTATGCGTTTCGTCCACTGAGCCAAGAGAGTTTGCGCTTCTATCCTGCGGGGGCGGTTTTGAGCAATCAGAACTACCTGAGCGATGGCGCCCTTGAGTCCTTCAACCGTTTGCGCTTGGGCCAACTGCTTGGCCAGAGTCAGAAAAGATTGGTCTTCGATCCGCTGAATTTCCCGGCGCCAAGCAGCCACCAAAGTTTGAGCGTGAATCCGCCGCGGCTGCTTGATTCCGATGGTTTGCGCTTGCTCGATCGCGAGTCCAAACGTCCCTATCTGACCGAAACTCGCGATCGTACTCGCCACTTCCAGCCGCAGCAAATCTTGAAACTGCACCTGCAAATTTTCAATTTGAACTTGAGCTTGCTTGTACAGAGGGCGACCCGGAGCAATTTGGCTAGCAGCCCCCTGCCCTTCCAGCAAGCTAAAAATGTGTTGCCCCAGCGGTGTTGATATCGACTGGTTCCAAGTCACTGCCTGAGCCCTACCCAACTGCATCAAATCTTGAGCTTCCGCAAACAGCGGCGAATCCTGCGGCACCACAGAAGCAGCCTCGATCGCCCCCGGCAGGTCTTTCGCCCCCAACCGCTTAGTAGCCATTGCCAGCAAAGTCCGGCTCCAGCCCTCAATTTCCTTCTCAGCTTTAGCGCGGGCAAAAAGCTGCGAGTCAATTTTGCGAGCCAGGACGATCGCCTCAGCGAACTTTTGCGGAGTTCCGTCCTGCGCCAAATCTCTCGCCTCTTGCAAGCGCTGCCAGCCGTTTCTTTCCAAAGAAATCTGCTGGATCAGCTCGTTGTAGCGCTTCTGACTCCAGAAAACATTTTCCAGCTTGAACAGAGCTTGAGCATAATCCCAGGCCTTCCTTAAATCCTCACTTTTCAAAGCTCCTAGGGCTGTATCGTAGAGTTTTTGGCCCTCCTGCCAATTTTTTTCCCAAGCAGTAACAGCCTCCTGTACCTCTGGGTAAGACGGACTGGTTTTCGGAATTTTCGCCACAATCTCCAGAGCGCCTTTCAAATCGCCCACCTCAATTTTTGCCCTGGCAAATCCCAGAATGGCTTTCGACCATTCTCCTATCAAATGTTGACCCTGCGAGTATAGCGGATGTTCTTTCGGCCAAGCCTGCACCAGTGTCATTGCCGATTCTAGCTGTTCTAGCTTGCCCGACTTAGCTGCTTGTTGAGCGCAGTAAAGTCGCTCTCCATCCGCCGCCAGCGGCGACAGTTGCTGGCAATTGGGCGGCGGCGGCATCGTCAGCAACCACAGAAATGCAGCGGCCCCGGTTACTCCAAATCCCACCAGGAGACTCAGCCAGATAAGTTGCCACTGCCAAAAAGTTCTTTTTCCCTCGGTCGGCTGCGCCATTACTGAGGAACTCGCATCGCCTGTCGCCTCTGCACTGAACTGTGCAGTGGGTTTGGGGGATGGGTTGTATTGCGGTGGTGTGTGGAATTGGTCAGATTGTCGTCTCGCCATTACTTCAGCCTGTCCTGTAATGCGCACTCTTCACGTGACACTCCCACATCAAATCATAGATTGTGATGTCGGCTTCTGACTCCTGTTAAGGAGATCGAGAACTTCCTTCAAGGTACTGGCAATCTTTCCCTCTACGGCGTTTTATAGTGAGGTTCGTGTCTGACCGCACTGTTGGCTTCCGAGCATTTTCGGCTCAAGAAGCACGTAAATCATACCAGTTATCAAACATTTATTCACAGATCCCGGGGCCGTTTAGCAAAAAAACAGTATAAAGCCCCCGTCAGTCGCTCAATTTTAGATTTGACTCTGCAGATAAATTTGGAGCGGGTTAATTAAGGTCTAATACTAAATTTGGGTCAGAAATCCCCTTTATCAGAAGATTGGGTTTAAAACCCGGTCCTTGTAGGACGGCTTTTTCCATTTTCAAGTAAAATAACACATCCATCTAAACAAATGAATATGGTATAATAAGCAGATCAGACCTGATTTAAAAACCTACCCCCGGACTGGGGGAAAGTCTACGCCCAAAACATTCACACAGGAGATATGACTACACACCTATGTGCTTTCCGTGGTCAGCCTGGGAACCCTATTACTAGGGATATTAAGATCGAAATGTCTTAAGAATCCTCATGCCTTCAGGGCGAGGAGTGTCAATAAGACTCAGCGCTTGAAAGCGCAACTACACAAAACAAACTTTCGTCCACTCCCAGCGGACTAAAAAATCAAGGGGGTACTAAAGCCTGATTCCGTCTAAACTCTTACGTGTAGCAGGTAGAACTGATTTTTGGGGTTTAGTCGTAAATTTTATTCCCGATCGCCAAACTTGGCGATCGAGTTTCACTCTTCACGCTCTGTGCCGAATTCCGGCGCGCTACGGCAAAAAGCCCGATCGAGCGCAGCTAAATACTTGAATCATTTTATACGACCGACAGGCCGAGCAAAAATATCGGTTTTGCTTCCCACAGCCACTGCTTTATCCGTTAGGAAGCTTTTGGCGTATCGCTGACACTCGATCCTTCGGTGGCGGACTCTGCCGTTCGATATCCGTAGAAATCTATCCTGTAGTCTACAATTCTGACACCAGTTTGCTGTTGGATTTGTTCGATCAATTCGATCGGCAGTTCCACATGAACGTCGAGAATTTGAGTCGTATCCAGACAGTTGACGTGAGAGTGAGAATCGCTGACATTGCCGTACAAGCGTCCCTCTGAGCGTTCTATGCACTCAATAATCCCTTCTCTGGACAAAGCTTCTAGATTTTGATAAACCGAAGTATGCCCGATCGAATGCGCTTGTTTGTTCAGGCGATCGTAAATTTCGCGAGCCGAGAGGTGTTCTTTTGCGTCCCACAAAAGTTCTAGAATAAATCGACGCTGGCGGCTCAAGCGCATTCCCAGCGCCTGACAGCGGTTTAAAGCATCTTCTAATGAACGAATTGGTTTCACAGCTACCGCCTTATAAAGCCTGATCGATTTTTAATTCTGGTACAATATTGCACGCCCACATATGCACTAATTCTAACGCAGGGTTGCCCAACAGTAGAAGGTAGAGGGCAAAAATCTCGAATGAGTGAATTTTTTCGAGTTGCTGCTCAACGAGCGGCTGCCAGCACCCACCACAAAATTATCCGTCTCACAAATATTGCTGTGACTCTATCTTCTAAGTAGGTAGGCGGGATTAAACCGAATAATGTAACAGTATGTAAATAGGCTTAAGTCAGCCAGTAGAGAGCATTTGAACACTTTACATCGTTTACATAGTTGCGTTTTAAAGCGCCGACTTACTTACTGCAACAACTCCTAGTTTGAGGATGCTCTCAGGGCCTGAACGAGTAACTTGGCGATTTCCGAGAGTTGCTTTTTGTTGAAAGTTTTGAGCAAAAGGTTGACTACCGCCTTCGGTTCGGCGGGAAGTGCTACTTGCTTCGACGCTGCTGGGGCTGCTGGGGCGATTGCCTCTGCTGGTTTTGGGCTTGCTGCCAAAAGTAGCAAATTTTTACTCGGAACGATCGCCTTGACTTTCCCCCCTTGCACCAAATCCCCAGCTTCCTTGAGTTCTTTGATAATCAGCGGAGCTAAGACTTTATAAGAGTTTTTGGGATTAACGATCGCCACTCTAGCTGTTTTAACTAAATTTTGCCAAGTCTCAATTTTACCTCCCAACTTATAGAGGCGAAGGCACACAGCCGTCAACTGTGAGCGACTAGCAGCCGATTCTTTCTGCTTGAACACCTGCAACATTTCTTTAAGTAAAGTCATCACTTCAACAGCAAAATTCGCCGGTACAGCGTCCGCTGTTGGAGTGGCGGGCGCACCAGACCCAGCAGCAACCGCCTGCTGTTTGCCCGACGCCAATTTATCGAGGTGAGTTTCCAGTTGAGCAAAAAGAGGCATCACCTCCTGCACGAGTTTTTCTCCCTCTTCATTCCTCAAGCCGAAAGGTCCCTCCAGTCGCCCCAGCAAGTCCTTAAGCGTATCAACTCCCCTTAAAAATAGCGATTCTGCCGTTTGGTCAACCTGCTTGACGGGCCCGTCCTTGAGCACCTTAAAACAATCTTCCAAGCGGTGAGCCGTTGTTTTAATACTATCTAAGCCAAGCATAGCCGCCCCTCCTTTCACGGAATGGGCGGCTCGAAACATCTCTTGGACGCTTTCGGGGTCTTTCATCGTGGACTTTAAATCCACTAAACCATTTTCTAGAGTATCGAGGTGCTCCTTAGCCTCCTCTATAAACAAACGCATAATTCGGTCTTGCTGATCTGACACGACAGTCCTCCTAACAATCTGTGCACCCTCCAGAAAGCACCCTCTTGGCGGGAGAAAACGCGACTCCTGGCTACAGTCGGAAGCTCCCATCCAAAACATTCTAGCCTGCCTCAGCTAGCAGACTCAAAATACTGGTGTTGGGGCAATCTTAGCTCTAAAACTGGTGCGGTGGAGATTGAGTCTAGAGTTCTGAGGGAGTATCTGGAGCAATTTCAATGCCCATTCCTTGTTTCATCATCTGCTGAGCCGTAATCAAGTCGCTTAATTCCTTGACTTCGACGCCGATGTCTTGGCAAGCCTGTTTCAGTTCCCGCTCGAAGGTGTTGAGGTCGCCTCCGTAGCCGCAAAGCTTCGCGGCTGTGGCGATTCCTTGTTGGGCGTTAGCTTTGGCGCAGTCGATCAATTCAATGCCTTTGAGCGGTTGGGAGGATGCCATAATTTCAAGCCACAATTTATCTTTTTCCCCACTCTACCTAGAACGTTGAGGTCGATCGATCTATCGAAAGGCATGAAAAATCCTGCCTGTGCTGCGTGTTGCCAATTCATAGCTATTTTTATAGGATTTGCTGCCAAGATGGCAGTAGTTGGGATTGTCTAACCCAGACTGTGCCTAACCTATATTGCGTCTTGGATGCAGGTGCACACTAGACTTGGATTGCATACATTCGCTCTCAAGACTTGAAATTATCCGCGTTGCATCTGCGGTTTCCCGATCGATCGAAGATTTATGCAATAAGTCTACTATCTTCACCATGCAGTATGCCCGCAGCTACTACCGAAAGCGGAGCAAACTGCACGGCAGCTACTTCCAGCCGGGG
>NZ_JANMZH010000121.1:0-4310 GCF_031383065.1 Microcoleus sp. OTE_8_concoct_300
GTCTGTCCCGGACAGCCAATCTGATCCGGGGTAGCCCTTTTTCTCAGCCCAGGGCTTGAAACTGATGCAGCGAAGTCAGCATAATGGTATTTCCCCATCCAGGACTCAAAAGCATTACGTCTCGGTCAGGATAGAGCAATAAACTGACCCTGGGCTTGAAACTGCTACAGCTTCGTTACTCATTACCGTTTCCATAAATGGCTGCTACCTCTACCTAACTATTTCTATAAACGGGTGCCACCTATTAGGCGGGACAGACAATCTCGGCAATGGGGCAGAGTCTAGGGAGTCAGGTTACTTCCCAAATCGTAGGGCCAGAGATAAACGTTACATTCCGTTACAATCCCAAAAAGGTTAGGCGGGCATGGGGTATTTCCTAGGTAATCATTGATCTGATTTTAGGTTGGTTTTTAAAAAACACTCAGATGCAAATCAAGGGAAGCACGGAACTGCTTTTTAAAAACCTTTTATACGATGTTCACAAGGAAAAAGTTTGGCGATCGTAACGAAGATTGTAGATTTCAGGCGATGGCATCCAGCACAAGCTTATACAATGTTCGCCTCAGAAAAAGTTTCAGAGCGGAACGAAAATTGTAGGTTTCAGCCAGCGTATGTGAGAAAGGTGATCGCCGAGAAAAGTTGTCAGGTACGAGAGATTAGGCGGGGATAAACCCATATCCTGAGCCTGGGCTTAAAAACGTTATGGCTAGGGCTGGGTAGGACAATATACTTATTGGAGTTGAAGTCGGCAAATCTGGCTGGATTTCAGCCTAAAGCAGCCCCAACTTTATACCTATTGGGATTGATTCTCTAGAGTCAGTCCCGCCTATCTAAGGCTATGATCATTTTTGATTTTCCCTTTCCCCGTTGGAAAGTCCAATTTTTTGGTTTGTCGGTCTTTGTTTCTGCTCAGCTTCTAGAGGCATAGATAACTTAAACTTATCCTCTAAAACGCCCCGCTCGCTGTTTTCGACCAATAAGTCCCCCTTATCTATTTGACTCTGTATTCGAGCCCGCCGCCGCTTGGCAGATACCAAACGATGATCCAATAGATAAACATTGCAGTGCGGCTTCCACCAGTCCCCGTGCATGGAAAATAGACCCTCTTCCATGCACAGTTTTGGCGGCATCTGTTTAAGCTGTGGCAGTTTCTCTACCAATTGCTTTTTAATAACCGGGGGTAAATCGTCACGAAAGCCTCGAACTGGTGTCGGCACCAACCGATAACTATTTGAAAGATGGCGACTCACAGTCGTGGGAGACAATCCACGAAGCTGTGCGATCGACACCTGACTACCGCCGTAAAAGCGGAAACCTGATTCGCAATAAATAAACCGATCGCCCTTTGCCAGTACCCGCGCGGGTTGCCCGGAGGTGTGCAGGTCAATCGGTCTAACTATTTGCGTCAAGGTTTTACCCGGGTCGTCACCCCGAGATTTTATTTGCTCGACCTCTTCCAACCTTTGACGGTAGAGAGATTGTCGTTGCAAATTCTGTGCTTCCACTTCTGTAGCGATTATGTGGAGATTTCTTAAGTCATCAATATTTATGGCGGCGACGGGGCCGAGTTGATCTAGCCCTGCAATTGCGATCGCTCTTTCGAGGCTTGAGTAATAAACTGTAACCCAATCACCTTTTTGCTTGTAAGTTCGGATTAGTCCCGATTTTTTGGCAGCGCGAAGCCATCTTCTGATGTGACCCGGGGTGCGTCTCAAAATTACACTCGCCGCTGTCAGGGTAAATTTCCCGATTCCGACGCCCTTAGACTTGCCAGCATCATTCCAGCGCGCAATATCGAAGCGACGCGCGAGCAACCAGACACTCATCTGACGGCGAAAATAGGGAAACAACCGCGAGGGAAAACGCACCAAATCAATTTCATTGATGCCCGCATACTCGCTATGCCAATTTTCACAGAGTTCAATCAGCCATTCTGGAGCTAGCGCCGGGGGAGTTTCGAGCGGATTATTAATCCAGATGTAGGGCTTGTTTGTAAGTGGGTGGATACTTGGCGGCAGTACGCTTTGAGTTCCTAGCCAGCGAAACTCCAGACCCTCTTCCTTGCCATCATCTCCTAGAGTTCCCGTACCAATTCGTAAATATTTCGGCAAACGACACCAATCTTTTTCCTCAACAGAAAGTAGATATTGTCTGCGCCCAGGGCGGCCGCTCGTCCAGGCAGTTGTTGCAAAAAAATCTGTGAGAGTATTTTGACCAGAGAGTTTAAGTAAAAGTTTGGCAGCAGATTCACCGTCAATATCTACTGCCAGAAGCCCGTTGCCCAACTTCAAGCCAACGCCTGTAGCCTTGCCACTTTCAAGTTGAGTGAGGATTTCTGAGCGTGAGCACTGCTTCTTTACCCAATTTTTTTGATAGGGCTGCTTCCCCACTACTAACACTAGCGGCCAAAGGTCAGGAATTTTTGAAAGATCGAAACTGGATACTTGGCTAAGATCTAAAACCGAGGTCATACTTCACCCGCTTGTTGGCGTAGAGTATGACCGCTTTTTTTTGGGCGGGTTTTCGGAGAGGTTTGCGCTGCAACACGCGCGCTGATAGACTGAAATTAAGAAATTTTTTTGATGTGGCCCGCCCAAACAGCGGCCATTTTTTTTTGGAAATGCTAAAGGCAATTCTAAAGCTTCTTCCATCTGGATAAGCCCAGTCGCCCAAGCTCAGTCCAGCAATTAATATTCTACGGCTTACCCGATCGCAACCGATGACCGCTGCGCTAATTTTTTGGCGTCAACTTGTCCGACACAGCCTTTAGACTCACAGCAAACTCTACAGCGGACAAGCTGCCACTCAAAAAATTTCATCGGCTGCTTGACCTAACTTTTTGGGCTAGGGGAACATCAAAAATATCAAAAGCTGCAAAGGTTTTATCGCTGACCACCACTCGCTCATCTCCACACATTACCTTTTCAGCCAGCTTCCGTGCCTTTTTTTTAGCCAAAAATTCTTTGAGTTCTTCCCCAGACAAACTCTCCGAGAGATGCCCCGAAGTTATTACGGGAGGAGCGGAGGGAGGTAATCGTCCCTCATTTTGATCCATATACCGCGCCACTTCCAAAATCTCATCCAGCAGTGCCACAGGAAGCCGTACCAATTTAGTCCGCCCGTGTTTCCAGCGACAAACTCCACCAGCTCCAGGTCTGGCTCCACCGCGCCCACATTTACTTTTTCCTTTACTTTTCTTCATATTAAAATCCCACAGTGTAACATCTTCAAAAAATGGGTGTACTTTATTATTCATAGGCTTTCTACTATTATTTATTTATTTTTTTTCTTGTGTTTATACAGGGTGTTACTCAGACCCTGTTGCCTGCGGCGCCTAAAATTCTGAGGGCGCGGCCGGGGGGGCGGGCCATAAACCCGGCTTCCCCCCCGGCCCACGTTTTCATTAGTCGCTTTCTTCTGTGTCTTGTGTTTCTACATTACTGCTGTTGTCTGCTGGAAAAGGAACGCCGTAAGTTTCCAGCATTGCTTCCCAGGTAGCAGTTTTGCTCAGCTTGCCAAAGTCCTTGGCATCTTCGTTGCCAAAACCACAATCCAAAGCGATCGCTCTGAGTTGGTCAATGCGACGATAATTTTTACCCATTGTCGCTCTCTGCTTCCGAGGCAGACACAATAAGATTAATTAAATCAATTGCTTCTTCCAAAGAATTCTCTGCCTTTCCCAATAACTTGGGAACAGCCTTTTGGTAAGACTCCAGCAGTAGTGAAGATTTTTCAGCAAATTCATGACTAGCTTTGTTGCTCTTGTTGCTAATTGAATTTTCAGCCAAGTGCATATCCAAACTTGTCAGAAAAATTTCAGAACGGCGGCTAATGTGGACGCTGTAAATAGAATTTATCAAGAGTTCAGTTAGTTTGTTAACAAGCAATTTGTCAATAACAATTTTCTTGTCTGCCTCCGTCTTGGAATCTTCAGGAAAATCCGATGTGAAATTCTCCTCAATAAAGTGAGATGTAGTCATGAGTTTGATTGTCACCGCCTGATTAAACATGGACCAAAAAGCCGCTGCCGTTCGACGCCAATCTAGAGCAGCGGTTTTTTGGCGTTTATAAATCCTCGATCAGTTTAAGTTTTTGCCCTTAAAACGAGATTTGTCCAAAGACCGCTGCCAAGGTGGGTTCCAATCATAAGCAGCGGTTTTTTAATCTTTGGAAATATCTGATGAGTTTAAGGGCATCGTCTGGTGAGTGTAAATCCAAAGACCGCTGTTAGATCCTCCTACAGATAACAGCAGTCTTTTGGAATTTACGGGCATTTGGTTAGTTTAAATTCTCGCCGCACAACAAAAATG